>NZ_MVDI01000003.1:300000-569273 GCF_002939305.1 Chroococcidiopsis sp. TS-821
ATGGTAATCCTGTCCGGCGTGGCAGTGCTTTTAGCTTTAATATCGATCTAGGAGTGCTATTTGCCGGTTCACCACAAGCCGATTTGCAAGCGTCAGGTCCAGTTGTAGATATTATTACAGGAATTCCTGTATTGAATAACTTATTAGAAGATGCGATCGCCCAGGAAGAACAAGACATTGAAGATAACTTAAGTTGGCTTGGTGTCTATCCAGTAATTTCTATTGGCGTTTCTTACCAGTTTTAAAACAAACAACGGGAGATTCTTGTAGCTGGGCGATCGCATAAGGAAGAGACACTTCCTTCTCATTAAGAAAGTTTATCTCGTAGGTTTTGCAGACGCCCTTCTATTTCACTGAGTTGGCGGTAAGCACTCTCTAGCTTGTCTCCTTCTACCTGCACTACATTGGTTGGATAGTGTTGAATTATATTTATCAAACTGAGATTGCCATCAGAACGGATAGAATTCATCAAAGCAGAGTGCAAAGCTTGTCGATCGTCTTGACCGGAGGGTGTATGAATTGCTTGACTTATTTTATCGAGTGCAACGTTCCCAATCGGACTATCTAGCAAGCGCTCTAATAAAACAGGGTTAATTTTTATCGGAGTTGTCAAATAGCGACGCACAACCTCTTTGTCTTGTTGCGCCAAAGCTAAATTGGCTTGCAGTAACATTGAGGCTTCGCCAGTTTCAGCTAAGGTGGATAAATCCTTAACGGGAATTGATTCCGAAAAGATGCGGTACTTAAGGACAACGCGATCGGCAGCAAGTGCCGTGGTGCTGAAAAGCATCACGCTGAAGCTTACCAATAAAAATAATGCTAGACGCTGCAACCAAAAACGTAGGCTCATCTGTTGAGTTCTGAAATACTTGTTTTTACTTTGCCAGTCATTTTCTTATTGCGTCTCTCTCAACAGATAGATGAGATCGTACGAATAAAACTCATTTCGCACAATTTTGAGCGTCCTTGCCTTGCAATCCCCTAAACTTTTCAAGTTTACTAGCGTGTATCTGCAATTTTAGCCACTAGGCATTCATTAGCATTGCGTACGGAGAACTTTACAGCCAAACAACGCGCGATCGCTCTTGCATTACCTGATTGTAGACACTCTCTGTTTGCTGTGCTAATTTATACCAATTAAACCGTCGATCTAAATCTTCGTAGGCATTATCAACTAACCACTGCTTGTAACCAGGATTTTTTAAGACTTCCAAAATGCCCCAAGCGAGTGAATCTGGATTATTCGTCCAAGTGACAATCCCTGTCTTGGTGTGTTGAACGACTTCTGGTAAACCACCTGTATCAGAAACTACAACCGGAACGCGTGCAGCAAAGCTTTCGAGGGCGACAATGCCAAAAGGTTCATACAGGCTAGGAAATACGGCACAATCTGCGATTGTTTGAAATTTATTGAGTGGCTCGTCACTCATAAAACCTGTGAAGTAGCACTTATCCCAGATTCCTAAATCCCATGCTTGACGCTTCAAGTGGTCAACATTGCCACCTCCAATGAGGACAAACTTGACATAGCCGCCCATTTCCCATAACACTTTAGGAGCCGCATTGAGTAAGACTGAAACGCCTTTTTCATAGGTCATGCGACCTACATAGTAAACAATTTTTTCGCCATCTTCCGCGAACTGGCGGCGAAAGTCGATCGCATCAAAATCTTGACGACGCTTTTTCTCAGGGCGAATCCCGTTGTAGATCACATCAATTTTGTTCCAGGGAGTTTGTAGCGCCCATTCCACTTCTCGACGCATATAGTCGGTACACACAATCACGCGCCAAGCGTTGTAGGCTAATAGCTTTTCTTTACCATCAATATATCTTTGCGTTTCATTATGAATACCGTTATGACGACCGTGTTCGGTTGCATGAATTGTGGCAATTAGGGGAACTTTAAAGTTATGCTTGAGCGCGATCGCTGCATCTCCTACCAACCAGTCATGCGCGTGGATAATATCAAAAGGACCGTCTTCAAGCATTAGCTTTGCGCCATGACGCCCCATGCTTTCGTTAAAATTGACGACCCAGTGAAAAAAGTCGTTGGCTGGCGCTACGGGTACGCGATGTACGTGAATTCCGTCTACAACTTCGTATAAAGGAGCTTGCCCAAATTCTACTGTCATTAAATGAATTTCATGCCCGAGCTTGACGAGTTCTGGATACAACTCCGCTACGTGGCGGGCAATTCCCCCAACAATTCGAGGTGGAAACTCCCAGGTCAAAACGAGAATTTTCATCTACCTCAATCCCACCTGTTTATTATTTCAAGATATATACAACTATCTAAAGACATATATCTGTAAATTTAATTCGTGGAATTACGGAAATCTTAATGTATCTTAACAATATAGTGATGTATTAGCTTTGACAAATGTTAAGATTCTCATACTTAATGGTAACTGGTAATTGGCAATTGGTAGTTAAATCAAATCACTCATAACAGGGTAACGATACCGAATTACCGCATTTCACATTACCAAGTTATCTAATTAAGTTGGCGATCGCCTGCACTAACTTCTCTGGTTCTACAGGCTTAGCAAGATGATTCTGAAATCCGGCGGCGAGTGCTTGTTTTTGGTCGTACTCTCCAGCGTAGGCGGTAAGGGCGATCGCTGGTACTTCTGATCGCTGTCTAATTTGTTGCATCAGCATATAACCGTCAACATCGGGCATACCAATATCGCTAATTAAAATATCCGGTTGGAATGAATTAAGCAGCAGCAATGCCTCAGTGGCGGATGCCGCAACGCGGACTTCGGCTTCATACTCTTCTAAAATAGCTAGCAGCAACTCTTGCATATCAACTTCATCGTCTACAACAAGAACCCGCACGTCTTGTAAATGTAAAGTATTAGAGGAACGCCTCGAATCAGTCTTATTCGCCTCTTGGTTATGCTTGAGTAAGGGTAACTGCACGGTAAAAGTTGCGCCTTGTCCTTCTCCTAAGCTTTCAGCTTTGACAGTACCGCCGTGCAACTCAGTAATTTGACGAACAATCGCAAGTCCTAAACCCAACCCGCCAAACTTACGCGTTGTTGTGCCATCCTCTTGGCGGAAGTATTCAAATACGTACGGTAAAAAATCAGGATGAATTCCCTTACCAGTATCCTGAACTTGAATTTGTGCATAGTTGCCAACCTGCTGCAATCGCACTTGAATGCATCCGCCTGTAGGAGTAAACTTAACCGCATTCGATAATAAATTCCACGCGACTTGTTGCAAGCGACTACTATCTCCCGATACGACAACCTCAGAGGCAAATTCCTTTTGAATCTGGATATCTTTTGCTGCTGCGGCTAAGCGTACCGTTTCTGAAGCCGCTTCAATGACGCTCACTAAATTGACTGGTGTAACATTGAGAGCCATTTTGCCGCGTAAAATTCGCGAGACATCAAGCAAGTCTTCAATCAATTGCGTTTGTAACTTGGCATTGCGTTCAATCGTGGCTAAAGCTTTAGCGGTTGCTTGTTCGTCAAATTTACGCGACTGTAACAGTTTAACCCAACCCAAGATCGGGTTAAGCGGCGATCGCAATTCGTGCGACAGCACTGCCAAAAATTCATCTTTAATTCGATTTGCGGTTTCGGCTGATTCGCGGGCGGCTTTTTCGCGCGCTAACAGCTCTTCGCGTTCTCGTTCAACTTGCTTGCGTTCGGTAATATCTTGCGCAACTCCCGCCACTCGATACGGTTCTCCGTTGTCATTGTTAATGACGAAGCCGCGATCGCGTATCCAACAAATCGAACCATCAGGACGCACAACGCGATATTCTTGCTCAAAATAGCCATTTTGCAGACATCGCGCTGCTGCATTTTTGACCTGCGGCTGATCTTCAGGATGAATCGTCTCAATCCATTTGTGAGGATTTTGATAGACAATCTCGCGAGAACGTCCCCAAATGCGTTCATACGCAGGGCTGATATAAAGATGTCGATTTTCCTGTATATTCCATAGCCAAAAGGCATCGTGAATCGTCTCTGCCATTTGACGAAATCGCGCTTCGCTCTCACGTAATGCGGCTTCAGCTTGTTTGCGGTCTGTAATCTCGGTAACGAACATTGAAACGCCGTTTGCCGAAGGATAAACTCGATTCTCAAACCAACGTTGCCATTTAGGGTAATAATATTCAAACTGAACAGGAGTTTGCTCGGTAACGGCGCGTTGCAGTTCAGCATGAAACTGTGTATCAACTAAATCTGGAAAGACATCCCAAAGCGTTTTCCCCATGAAATCTTCCTGACGCATTCCAGAAGTTTCTAGGGTGCGGCGATTGATATAGGTATAGTACCAATCGCGATCGAACGTCATGAAAACATCGTTGATGCTTGCCAAAACTGTTTCTAACTTTTCATTTGCAGTTTCCGCCGCAATACGTAACTCATACTCGCGCTGGGCTGCCTCTCGCCGCAACTGTGCCATACTCAGATTAGCTTCGACTCGTGCTAATAACTCACGTGCTGAAAACGGTTTCGTAAGATAGTCATCGGCTCCTGCTGCCAAACCTTCAACCCGCGACTCTTCGCCAGCTTGCGCCGATAGTAGAATAATTGGAATTTCTCTTGTCTGCGAATTAGCTCTTAACGCCTGCAATAACTCCAATCCGTTCATTCGAGGCATCATAATATCAGTCAACACCAAATCCGGCGGGTTTTGTTTGATAGCATTAAGCGCAGCCACGCCATCAGCAACCGTCTCCACTGCATATCGCTGACTCAGCAATCGCTTGACATAATCGCGCATATCTGCATTATCATCAGCGAGTAAAATCCGAGGAGAACTAGAAGCGATTTGATTCTCCCCTGCTTTTCTGCTTTTCTGCTTTTCTGCTTCTTCTGGTAACCAGCGTAATGCCTCTTCTATATACGAAGCAACTCCTGAGACTGTTGATCTTTGCGATCTACCAATGCGATCTTGCGGTAGATGAGCGCGTCCTGTTGGAATTAATACGGTAAAGCAACTACCTTGTCCTAGGGTACTATCGACTGCGACTGTTCCGCCGTGCAGCTTGACTAATTCTTGTACGAGTGATAACCCAATACCCGAACCTTCATAACTACGTCCTTGTGCTTCCTTGACGCGATGAAACCGTTCAAATAAATGCGGAATTTCTGCTGGGGGAATACCAATACCCGTGTCGCGCACAGCTAGCTCGACATAGTTTTGAGTTTTGAGTTTCAGCGAAACTTCAATTTCCCCTTTAAAGGTAAACTTAAAAGCGTTAGAAAGCAAATTCAAAACAATCTTTTCCCACATCTGCGGATCGACGTACACAGGTTCAGGAAGCGTTGGACAATCAACGATTAAACGCATTCCAGCACGTTCTACCGCAGCACGAAATGTACTTGCTAATTCGGTGGTAAGCTGGGCAAGGTCTGTCGGTTCGTACATCGCCTGCATCCTTCCAGCCTCAATCCGCGAAAAATCAAGCAGTGTGTTGACTAGCTTGAGTAACCGCAGCGAATTGCGATGTGCCATTTCAACTTGTTGCAATTTGTCTTGAGGTAGCCCTACAGAATCTTCAAGGATTGCTTCCAACGAACCTAGCATCAGCGTCAGTGGCGTACGAAACTCGTGGCTAATGTTGCTAAAAAAAGCTGTACGAGCTTGTTCTAGCTCTTCTCGCGCCTTCTCATCTAATTTCTCTTGAGTGATGTCTCGAACTTCGATGATTGTACCGACAATACCATTTCCTTCGCGAATAGGACTTGCTGTATACGCAACAGGATAAAAACTGCCATCTTTGTGAACAAAAACTTCTTCGCCTTGCTCTTGATTATTTTGCGGAAATGCGCGGTCGATGGGACACTCTTCGAGGGGATAATGACTGCCGTCAGGGCGAGTATGGTGAATAATATCATGCAAAGCCTGTCCCTGCACCTCGCTAAGGGTGAAACCTGTTAACTTCTCTGCTGCGGGATTCATGTAAACACACTGTTGGCGATCGTCCATGATGAAGATCGCGAGTGTAGCGTTATTGCAGACAACTTCGAGGTAACGTTTGTAGTAATCTGCATTCAGCATCTCCATCTGCGACATTGAATGCGCTTCGTCAGGTAGAAATCTACTTTCCAATGCCATACTCTTCCTCTAACCGTTTCTACGATGAATAAATCTCCTGCGAAGCTGTTAAATTCCAGCCTAATATCTCTTCTAAGTCAGCGCTGTTGATTAGTTTTGCTGATAACTTAGTTCAGTCTTATGACGGTATATTCAATTATCTGTCAATAGATATAAGTATTTTTCTTCCTTGAGACAGAGTTTAAATCAGAATAGAAGTTGGGATTTAAAGTCAGTGACTGATCGTTAGCGAAGCCACCGCACGCCTAATGAGATGTTCTAGACGAAACGGCGGTCATTATACAGTAACCATACGTCAAACTTATGACTTGGCAATTTGTTGTCGAAAAGTTAGCCACGCAGCTATTGCTTGAGGTTGCGAAGTAACGCCGCGCTGCATCAAAATGACACCATCTTGAAAACCAATAATGCCGTATTGCTGGTTAGTTGTAAGTTGGTCGATCGCCGCAATGCTAGTTTTTAATAGTTGTCTCTCTTCATCAAACGCGGCTTGATATTGTTGCAATTGCCATAAGTCTGCGATCGCATACTCCATCTCAATCACTTCTCGCGCATCGTTGCGTAAGTGTAACATGGGCCAACGCAAGATTTCGCGACGACTGGAAAGATGCGGTACTATATATGTCGTTGCAGACACGCTCGCATTTGCCGGAATTTGGTCAAGCAGCGATCGCATTTGTCTGACATGATGCCATTGTTGCGGTAGCGAAACGTAAACCCAAGGATTAAACGAATCGGGTAATAAAAAGTAAAAACTGCGATTGAGACTTGAAGTGCTAGAAGTAAACGAGAAAAACAGCGATAAACAAATACAAGCTACCCAAAAGCGACGAAATGGGGGTTTAAACTTTCGAGGATGTCTCGACCACCACAGAATTGCACCATAAAATAAACCTGGAACAACCGTCATCGCATAGCGAATGTTGATTGCTAATACTGATTGTCCTTGACCTAAGAATAGTTTAAGTAACGGAAATCCTGCGATCGCCCACGATGCAGGCGCAATAGCAGGTACAAACGCTAACGGCAACCATTGACCGATTAAATATTTAATTGTGCCAAAAAACGGTGTAAATAATTCAACAATCAACCGCCAGGGGTTACTAATCATTCCCCAAATAATATCTAATGTCGAAGCTTCTGAACCATCTGCGTACTGTCCAAATCGTTCTAACATGAAGCGGCGGGAAATATCTTGCGAAAATAAGGGCATGATCGCATTTGTCAGTACCAGCATATAACCAAAGCTAAGCGCACACACTGCCAGCCCAATACGCGGATACCGTCTACTAGCAATTAAATAAAAACCAACTCCAAATAATACAATTCCGCTATCTTCCCGTACTGCTAAAGTTAAAATCGCAAGTAGCCAAAATAGCCGCCACCAGCGTTTTTCCATTGCTAGAAGTAGCCCAAAGACAAATAAAGGAATTTGGCTGATATCGTGAAAATTCGATTGCGTTGGACCTAAAACTGCATTCGCCGCGTAGAAACTCGCAGTCACCATCGCTGCGATTGGCGGTGCAAGATATTGTCGTGCTAGCGCATACAACACTAAACCCGCCGCCGTCACAAATGTCACTTGTAACACTGTAAGCGTCGCTGGCGAAGGAAACAAGGCGTAAATCGGTAGCCACAATAGTAATGCTGGGGTAAAGTGCTGTCCTAGACGGTGATAGTAAACTTCAGGAATTTCGCCGCTATGTACGACATTCGTAGACAAACTTGAAGAAAGCGAACTTTGAAAGAATCTACCGTGGAGATTGTTCCAGAATACTTGATTAAAAATACCTTGGTCAAACGTTGCGTAGAAGCTGTAGTAACGATGCAAGCCTAAAATGAGGTTTAGCACAAAAAATGCGATCGCCGCCCCAATCAATAATCTAATTCCTGGCTTCTGTGATTTGAATAACATGACTCACTCGCGCTCACACTCAATACGGACAAGAGCGTCAGCGAGTATTGTAAAGCCTAATAATGAACGCGATCGCAGCTTGTTTATTTAAAAGATTTAGCAATGTTCTTTTTAAGAATAATATATATGCGATCGCTAAAATTTATTCTTTCGTAAAACAACGCCCTCGACAACGAGTACTATATTGTGCAATATGATATCCGCGAGAAGTATAAAAATCTACTGTTAGCGGTTCAGAACCGTATTCATTAAGATAATCCCACCACATATTTTCTCTAGCACTTTTACGTTCTTGCGTAGTTAGTTCAGCCCAAGTAGGTGTTTGTCTAACCGTAATTACAATACCTCCATTAGTCATACTAAATTTTTCGGTGTATGGATAACGACCTCCAGAATTAGTAGCAGGCGATCGACGACAATCTGTGCCAATCATGTTTCCACTTACCCAGCCATTGTGAGGATAAGTAATTCTTAGCCAACCTCCAGACCTACCTACAACATTAACGTCACTACCTTCATAGGCGCGTCCTACAATAGAATGCTGTGTACTAGGACCTGTACGAACATTGACATAGCCATCTTCAATAACATAGTTACGGCAAGCTTGAGCTTTTGATGGAGTTGTAATACTTAGCGAAAGCACTCCTAAACCCAGTGAAATTAAATATTTATTCATACATATTAAAACATATTTATTATTTGATAATAGTGATTATATTACAGACCAACATCGGTATTTTTACAGAAATAGATGTTGACTATTTTTTTAAAAGATATAGAATTTGATAGTCATTCAAAATCTTTTATGAAGTTTTCTTTATCTTCTTTCTATGTTTTCTGTGATGAAGCTTGGCACGTTATTTTTTTTAACGAATCAATTGGAAAAGACAGGCAAGAATATATCTAAAAAGTCTTACTAGTCTAGCCAATAGAAAACAAAGTATATATAAAATTAGCTAAAGTTAAGACATATACGTAAGGCTAACTGTCCAAATTAATTGCACAATAGAAGCAGTTCGTCAAAAGCTGCTGAATATGCCTTCACCACTAGCTAATGCTCAAAACTTATTAACCGACTTGATCGCGCGGTATGCTCATCGCGTCGATTATCTGATGATTCGCCTTGAAGAGTCGGAAGGCACTGATATTTTACTGCGTGGCAACAGGGTAGAAACCCTCAGTGAAGGAATTTCGATTGGCGGACAAGTGCGGGCTTGCTACAAAGGTGGCTGGGGTTTTAGTAGCTTTAATCAGCTAGAAACGATCGCGGAAAGAATCGAGGAAGCTGTTTCAGCTGCACGGATCGTTGGTGATGAAGAAACGCGCTTAGCAGAGGTAAAACCTGTACAAGATAGCTGTTTTGTGCCTTTAAGCGGTACCGATCCGCGAAACATTTCTTTAGCGACGAAAAAAGCACTGTGCGATCGCTACAGCGAAATGCTCAAAAGTGTTGATTCGCGCATTACGACAACCTCGGTACGTTACAGCGATAGCGCGCAACGAATTATCCTCGCCAGTTCCGAGGGGACTCTCATTGAACAAGCGTGGGTAGATATGGAAATGCGCTTTGCAGCTACCGCCAGAGACGGCGACACCGTACAAACGGGAAGAGAAACGACAGGTTCGCGCAAAGCCTACGAAGATCTCACCAGTTTAGACGAACAAGTGATTGGCGCAGCGCAACGCGCGATCGCGGCTTTATCCCTACCATCGGTCAAAGGTAACACTTACACCGTCGTCATTGACCCAATTTTAAGCGGTTTGTTCGTCCACGAAGCTTTTGGTCATCTGTCAGAAGCAGACATGGCTTACGAAAACCCCGACTTGCTAGAAGCGATGAGTATTGGGCGCAGATTTGGTCCTGAAGAATTGCAAATTTTTGATGGTGCAGCACCTGCGGGACATCGTGGCAGTTATTTTTATGATGATGAGGGTACGCCTGCAACAACAACGCAACTGATTAAAGACGGCGTGTTAGTCGGGCGCTTGCACTCGCGCGAAACTGCTGGCAAATTAGATGAAACACCAACGGGGAATGCACGGTGTCTCAATTACCACTACGCGCCGATTGTCCGCATGACGAATACGTGGATTGAACCAGGGAAAACGCCCGTAGCAGATTTATTTACAGGTATCAAAGAAGGAGTTTATGCGCGTAACTGGCTAGGAGGAATGACAAATGGTGAAATGTTTACCTTCAGTGCGGGTGAAGCTTGGATGATTCGCAACGGGCAAATTGCCGAACCTGTACGCGATGTGACGTTATCAGGAAATGTGTTTCAAACATTAGCAGATATTGAAGCGATCGGCGATGATTTCTATTGGGATGAATCTGGCGGTTGCGGTAAAGGCGGACAAAATGGCTTACCTGTTGGTTGTGGCGGTCCTAGTTTACGAATTCGCGATGTCGTCGTTGGTGGTGAAGCAGTATAAATAAATCGTATTGGGAGGCACGTAGGATGTCTATAGAAACGACAACCGAAAACCAGACTTGGGATGATGTAGATTGGCAGCCTCCTATGCCACCTACAGACTTAATTTTCGACGATGGAGAACCCTTGGAAACGAACCGCCACCGCATTGCTATAAATGTCTTGATCCGTTCGTTAAAACATCACTGGGCTGAACGCACAGATTTCTTTGCGGGTGGTAATATGTTCGTCTACTACAGTAGCCGCCAAGCTAAAAATCGCGATTTTCGCGGACCTGATTTTTTTGTCGTCTTAGGAGTCGATAGCAATCCTTCTCGTCTTGGTTGGGTTGTCTGGGAGGAAGGCGGACGTTATCCTGATGTCATTGTTGAATTACTATCAGCAAGTACTAAGGAAGTTGACTTAGGAGCAAAGAAAACCTTATACGAGCAGGTATTTAGAACGCGTGACTATTTTGTCTTCGATCCTTTTGATGCTAACTCACTACAAGGATGGCATTTAGATCTCGACCGAGGCTATCAACCTATTGCAGCTAATGAGCAAAACTTACTGTGGAGTCACGCATTAGGTTTATGGTTAGGTACGTGGACTGGAGTCGTTGAGGATGATAACGCTACATGGCTGCGGTTTTATGACTCATCGGGACTCGTGCTGTTACCTGAAGAAGCTGAACGCCAACGCGCTGAAGCTGAACGCCAACGTGCTGAAGCTGAACGCCAAAAATCTGAAAGACTCGCAGCAAGATTACGCGAATTGGGTGAAGATCCAGATATTTTGTAAGCTTGGCGAATGAATTCTACCGAATAAATCAAACAATGAAGCGCTTATCCTAGTGGCAGCCTCAACTTTAGTCAGAGGGAGTCTGCAATTCCTGTAAACGGTCTTTTGATAACAAAGCGGTATCAATTTGTTGCAATAATGCTTCTAGTGTAGAAGAGTTATCTAAAACAACATCGGCGCGGGATGCTTTTTCTGCTAGCGACATTTGACTATTAATGCGGGCTAGTGCTTGTTCGCGGGTAAGTTGATTGCGTTGCATCAATCTTGCAAGTTGCTGTTGTGGAGAACAAACGACAACCCAAATTTCTGTCACTAAATGAGTCAGACCTGCCTCAAATAATAACGGAATCACGCAGACGATTGTTTGATACGGTTGTTGCATTGCTTCCGCAAAGCGATCGCGGACATATGGATGAATTTGTTGCTCTAACCAAGTTCGTTCTTCTGCGCTATTAAAAATGATATCGCCTAACTTCTTGCGATTCAGCGAACCATCTTCCTGAAAAATATCGATACCATAACGCTGGGCGATCGCGTCGTAAACTGGAGAACCAATTTTAACCGCTTCTCGTGCATAAACGTCTGCATCAAAGATTGGTAGATGGTGATGCGTTGCTAAATAATGTGCAACAGTTGATTTTCCGGTTGCAATTCCACCTGTTAAACCAATAATGCGACGGTGAGTCGTCATCGCTTTGCCCACTGCACAATTGCTTGTGTAAGCCCTTCTAAAGTGTATTCGCTAGCTTCAATATCGACTCGCCCAAAGTGTTGCTGACAAGCTTTAGACGTAAGAGGTCCAATTGATGCAATACAAACAGAATCTAAATTAACACCGCTATGACTTGCTAAGAGTTGACAGAAGTTTTTAACGGTTTTGGAACTTGCAAACGTAATTACATCAACGGCTTGCTGTTGTAAAGCTTTTAACGCCTCTGGTGAAATATTTTGCGGACAACGCGACTCATACGCAGCAACTTCAACAACGTCTGCACCTTTAGCAGTAAACTCTTTGACTAAAACTTCTCTACCGCCAGTTTCGACGCGCGGAAACAATATTTTTTTCCCTTGTAAAGGTTCGGGAAAGTGTTCGACTAAAGCATCAGCAATAAAATTAGGAGGAATAAAATCTGGCTGTAAACCCTGTTGTTCGAGACTTTGGGCAGTTTTTTCACCGACTACGGCAATTTTGACGCCTGCTAAAGCCCGCGCATCTTTACCTTGTGTCGCCAATCTTGCGAAAAAGTAATCTACACCGTTGGTGGAAGTGAGAATTAACCAATTAAAATCCGCGATATGAGCGATCGCCCGATCTAAATCTTCCCAACTTGAAGGCGGACCAATTTCTAGCGCAGGCATTTCAATTACATTAGCACCCAGTATTGCCAGGCGATCGCGTGCATCGCTTGATTGTCCAGCCGATCGCGTCACTAAAATCGTTTTACCGCGTAGGGGCAGTTGATCTAACATATCAGGAGCGGGAAATTCAATCTCTATCTTTGCATTTAACTGCTCTCGGAGCGCAACAACTTCACCAACAACGATCGCGACGGGTGAAAGTGAAACACCTGCTGTGACGGTTTGAATATTTGCCAAGTCACTCGTCCAAATCTGTTGTTTTTGAGTTCCAGCCCATTTAACTACAGCTATAGGAGTTTGCGGCGATCGCCCGTGATGTAATAATTGCTGTACGATCGCTGATAATTGTTTTCCCCCCATTAAGATAACAAGGGTTTCTAACCGCGCTAGCGCTTCCCAATTGAGTTTTTCTGGTTCGTGCGCAGTAAAAACCGCAAAACAACGACTTAAATTTGGATCGGTAAGAGGTATTCCTGCAAGTAGGGGGGCTGCTAAAGCTGACGAAATTCCTGGTACAACTTCAAATTGACAGTTAGCTGCTATTAAAGCCGCAATCTCAGCTGCTGAACGCCCAAAAATGAATGGATCGCCAGATTTTAATCGGATAACTTGTTTACCTAGTTGGCAATATTTTACTAATAGCTGGTTGATTTCTGCTTGTGGTGTACTCGGTCTTCCGCCACGCTTTCCGACATCGAGTTTGAGACAGGTTTCTGGAACTAACTGTAATAGCTGGTCATCAACAAGCGCATCGTAAATTAAAACCTCAGCTTGTGTTAACAGTTGTAGCGCTCTTACCGTAAGATAACTGATATTACCTAATCCTGCACCGACAAGATAAACTTTGCCTTGAGCATTCATGATTTAAAGTAAGAAGGCTGGTGATTGGTAATTGGTCATTAAATCGCGATTAGCTATTATCCAACTTCTTGCTGCTGACTAATTTCTTGCAGAAGCTGGGCGACAGTTTGGGCTTTTTGTGGATTGCGTTGCGCTTGAAATAAGTTTTTAGCAGTTTCAAGCGAGGCGATCGCATCTTCTAGTTGATTGTGTTTGAGTAACGCCATTCCCAAACGTAAATGTGCGTCAACATTTTTTGGCGCGCGGCTAGTTAATTCTTTCCAAGTAGCGATCGCCTCTTCTATCCGCTCTTGCTGTAGTAAAGTATCTCCTAGCAACAACCGCGCTAAGTCATTACTTGGGTGACGCGCAATCACTTGACGAAACGCGGTTTCGGCGGCGCTGTAATTTTTATCTTGATAAAGTTTGACTCCCTGCTTGTAAATGTTGGAGGTAATGACTCCCTCACGGATAAAGAAAGCCAAGATCGTTAAACCAATTCCGACGACGGTAATGGCAAATACGGTAAGTTGAGGCGTGTCAGTCATTTCTAGAAAAGTAGCCTGTTATGTTTTAAGCTAGCAGACAAGCAGCAGGGAAAATTAGGTATTCCAGGAAAAAGAGTTTCCAAATAAATTGATAGAAACTTGCGATCGCCCTTTTATCTTGTAAATCGACTTGTCTACTTCGCCACCACATTAACCCTAGTAAAAGTAAATGCGTGCTCATCAGGAATACAGTATTGACTTGAGGTAGCCACGCTGCAAATAACATTCCTAAATAGCAAGCGGTGAGAACCCAAAGTGCTAAATCGAAAACAGCTTTTTGTCCTAGCTCGATCGTCAAAGTTGTAATTTGATACTGGCGATCGCCTTCAATATCTGGAATATCTTTAAAAATTGCGATCGCGAACGTAAACACTAGAATAAACGCTGTCAGTACCCATATAACAGGAGGAATCGTGCGGTCGCCTTGGAACACCCAACTAAAATGCAAAAATAACCCTAAATTGACAATCGCACCCCGCACCGAGAAAATACACAACGCTGCCCAAAACGGAAACCGCTTCAAGCGAATTGGTGGTAGAGAGTACGCAGTTCCAATTGCTAAACTAATCGCCACCATTCCGAATAAATAGGGTCCCAACACCCAGGCTAAGAGTAGCGCCAGCACTCCTGTAACTGCTACGATACCTTGACCCATCCGTAGTGAAAATTCACCTGATGCGATCG
Source organism: Chroococcidiopsis sp. TS-821 (assembly GCF_002939305.1). Taxonomy (NCBI): domain Bacteria; kingdom Bacillati; phylum Cyanobacteriota; class Cyanophyceae; order Chroococcidiopsidales; family Chroococcidiopsidaceae; genus Chroococcidiopsis; species Chroococcidiopsis sp. TS-821. The sequence continues at coordinate 314,646 of NZ_MVDI01000003.1, forward strand.
GCAAATGGGGTTTGTTAATTTTGTCAATGGCTACGTCTTCGAGCTGATTTAGCCCCACAATATAGACATTGCCACACAGACAAGCAATCCAAGCTCCTATAGGCGCGAGTAAATCGATACGACTTGAGAAAGCGATCGCATAAGTGATGAGATACACTCCCCACACGCTCAAACTCGTGCCAATAATCGTATGCGGGCGGGCGAACTTCCACAATGCATACAACCAGCCACGCCACCCTAATTGCTTTAACTCTTGCTCAAAAACCTGACTCATCAATCAACCTCTGTACGGACAAGGTACTCTGACCCTTGACCTTTACTTCCTCCCACACAATAAACCAAATCGAATCAACCCGCGTTCATAACCGCGACTCATTAACCCTAACGATAACGCCGCCTGAATCGTTTCCCAACCCGCAAACAGCAATCCCAAAATCGCCCCAGGATTCAACGCAGAATCAATCACAACATTCCAAAACGGCGCAACAGCTTTTGACCAATCGGCGGTGCGAATATCGTGTAAGCCAAGATTGCGGGCGATCGCTTCGTACTCAGGTAACGAAATCACATAAGGCAAACAATAAACTTGGTAAATTTCCTCCAAGTGTTTGCGTTCGTCCGCCGTTAGTTCTCCTGCAGCACCATCTGTTGGACGATGACACCATGTCACCATCAGCAACTTACCACCAGGCTTGAGTACCCGGTAGCATTCCTGCATAAACTTCACCTTATCAGGCATATGTTCGCCACTTTCTAGCGACCACACAAAGTCAAAAGTTGCATCTGCAAATGGCATATTTAAGGCATCTGCAACTTGGAAATGCGTACTTTGACTTAATCCAGCAGCTTGGGCGCGTTCGGTGGCTCTTGCTGCTTGTACAGGACTAAGCGTAATGCCTGTCACATGAGCTTGGAACTTTTCTGCTAAAAATAAAGAACTACCACCAATTCCGCAGCCTACGTCAAGAATATTTTTGGCTTGCTGCACGCTAGACCACTTGAGTAATTCCTCAATTAAGTCAATTTGCGCTTGTCGGCGCTCTTTTTTTTCGTTACCTGCTGCACCATAATAACCATGATGCATGTGTTCGCCCCAAATTTGTTCCCACAGTCCGGACGAAGCGTCATAGAATTGCTGAATTCGTTGATTTAGTGTTGCACTCATGAGCTCGAAAAGCGATCGGTCTAGCAAATGATACTCGTAGGCTACCACGTGTGGTTTAAATTGAGTTGAGCTTTTTCGCAATCCCTCCCTTGATTTTCTCTACCTATGACTGTTTCTCGCTCGATTTGTCTTGGTTTTCTCACTGTGATTGCGGTCGGAACTCTTTTATTGATGATGCCTTTTTCGACGAGCAGTGGGACGTGGAACGATCCAATTGTTGCCTTGTTTACTGCAACTTCTGCGGTATGCGTTACAGGGTTAGCTGTGGAAGACACCGGAACCTATTTTTCATTCTGGGGTCAGCTTTTTTTATTAATGTTGGTACAAATTGGTGGACTTGGCTACATGACAGCCAACACCTTTCTTTTACTACTGTTAGGGCGGAGATTTAGCCTCAAAGATAAAATCGCCATTCAACGCTCTTTAGACCGTCCAGGAATTCAGGGTAGCACGCAGATTTTGAGTTCCATAATTGCTTTAACTGCTGTTATGGAAATTACAGGGGTTTTATTGCTACTACCAACATTCAACGCTGATTATGAATTCAATCAAGCTTTGTGGTTAGCCATTTTTCATAGCATTAATTCTTGGAATAATGCAGGATTTAGTTTATTTCCTGATAGCTACGTACGCTATCAGTTTTATTTACCTTTAATTATTCCTGTTTCGCTGTTGATTATTCTTGGTGGTATTGGCTATCCAGTCATATTTGAAATGTACTTGTGGATGCGCGATCGCTTTTTAAGGAAACCTTATCGTACAGTTTTTTCGCTTAACTTTAAAGTAGCAACAAGTACAACATTGGCATTGCTTATTACAGGTACAATATCTTTTCTATTTATTGAACTGAGAAACCCTGAAACCTTTGGTAATATCGGCTTTGGCAATCAGTTAGTTTTAGCTTGGTTTCAATCAGTTACAACCCGAACCGCAGGTTTTAATACTATTGATATTGGTCGTATGACAACTGCGGGACTCTTTTTAACAATTGCCTTAATGTTCATTGGTGCTAGCCCTGGTGGTACTGGCGGTGGTATCAAAACAACAACAGCTAGAGTATTGGCAAATTGTACTAAAGCAATTTTACAAGGTAAAGAAGAAGTCGAAATGTATCAGCGACAAGTTCCAATATCATTAATATTAAAAGCTATTGGTGTTGTCGTTGGTTCAACAACAACTGTCATTTTGGCAACAATCTTAATCTCGATTACAGATCCGGCAGTTAACTTTATCAAAATCTTTTTTGAAGTTGTTTCTGCTTTTGCTACAGTAGGATTATCAACTGGAATTACAGCGAGTGTTTCTGGCGCTGGTAAACTTATCTTAATCGTGACAATGTATGTAGGACGAGTAGGGATTTTGCTACTGATGGCTGCACTGTTAGGAGATCCGCGCCCGCGCGCCATTCACTATCCTGAAGAAAACTTATTAGTAGGTTAGTTATAGAAGAATTATCTGATATCTAGTTACGAAGCGAACCAGACACTGCTAGGGTAGAAATCAAGCGTTTTAAACATGGTTTGAATCGTACAACATTTCTTGTTGAAGGGATCGAGCGTGAATCTATCTTCTTTAGGTTTTTTCCGCAGTTTGCGCCAAGGTAATCATCAATTCGCGGTGATTGGACTAGGACGATTTGGGAGAGCAGTATGTTCGACACTGTACCATTTAGGTTACGATGTGTTAGCAACGGATATTGACGAAAAAAGAGTTGCTCAAGTCTTGACGGATCAGATCGCCGCTCATGCCGTTCAACTCGATTCGACGCAACCCACAGCACTAAAAGAGGCGGGAGTTTTTGAATTTGATACAGTGATTATTGCAATCGGTAACTATCTTGAAGAAAGCATAGTGACTACGTTAAATGTCAAAGAAGGTGGTGTTCCCCACGTTGTTGCGAAAGCGTCTTCGGAAGTTCACTATAAGTTGCTTCAGCGCGTGGGAGCCGATCACGTTGTCTTTCCAGAGTATGAAGCAGGTTGTGCGCTAGCGCGATCGCTCACAAAACCATCAATTTTAGACCGCTTTGACCTCGACCCTGATAATAGTATTGTAGAAATCATTGTTCCTGATGAATTTCACGGCAAAACGATCGCTGACTTGAAACTTCGCAGTCGCTATGGCTTAAATCTTATCGCTGTCAGTCACAATGGTAAGTTCGTGATTAATCCCGATCCAAGCGATCGCCTTGAAAAAGGAAGTGCCATGGTTGTGATTGGGTCTAATCGAGATATCAATCGGTTGCCAATCTAGTGTAGAGGTTAAGGATCAACTCATTGTCACTTCAATATTGATTTAACCCAATACCATTTTGAGTAAACTCCTCGACGGTTGTTTCGGAAAACTCATGCGTTGTCATTGCTTGTAACATTGCTAAAGGTAGTGTGAGGTGATTTGCTCCGGCTTGAATAGCAGCAGCGGCTTCTTGGGGAGATTTGATACTCGCTGCCAAAATTTCAGTTTTACTATTTTTCAAGACACTTGCCATATCGCGCACTAAGGCAATACCGTCACCTAACAAGCGAGTTGCACGATTGACGTAGGCGATCGCCATTTTCGCACCAGCTTCACTCGCGATCGCGGCTTGGGCTGCACTATAAATTGCCGTTACAGAACAATCAATTTCGGAAGATAAACGCGCTACAGCTTGAAATCCTACCGATGTTGCCGGAATTTTTAAAATTGTTTGTTTACCAATAATTTCACGCGCCTTTCTCGCTTCGTTGAGCATAGCTGCAAGTTCACGTGCTGTTACTTGGTAAAAAACAGGTCCTGAAGTTAGTGCTGTCAGCTTTTTGAGTGTCGTTTCTGGCGGTAAATCGCTTTTTGCTAGCAATGTGGGATTTGTCGTAATTCCTTTTACCCAACCGAGTTTATCAGCGATTTCAGCTTCAGATACTAATGCTGAATCAAGATAAATTGCCATATTCTCTCTCTTATCGACGACTTCTCTTAACCTAGCCTAAGCTTTGCTAACCCTGATATCCCGCAGTAATTCAAGATGCTTGGTAACAGGGGCGAGGGTATTGGCAGCGATCGCACCGCTAGCGGCGACTGCGGGTAAACCAATTCCAGGAAATGTTGAGTCTCCGCAGCACAATAAACCTGGTAGCGGCGTTGTCGATCCTGGGAAAAAGCCTTCACCTGCAGCGATTGCAGGACCATAAGAACCGCGATGACGACGTAAATAGCGTTCGTGGGTTAGGGGCGTACCTACTAAGGTGACTTCGCAACGCGAGCGAATATCAGGAATAATGCGTTCTAAAGCTTGCCACATCACTTCGGCGCGAATTTGCTTTTGTTGCGTGTAAGCTTGCGTGCGACGATCCATTTTCTCCCAGATTGCATACGGTTCGTTTCCAGGCGTATAAACGTGAATAACGTGCTTTCCTGCGGGTGCAAGCGACGGATCGAGTAATGATGGAATCGAGATCAGCACAACGTTTTGCGGTGCAGTAACTCCTCGTTCCCAATCGTTAACGACAATGTAGTGACAAGCTAAATCAGAGCGTATATTTGTCGCATCAATTCCTAGATGAAGATGCATAAAGCTATCACATTCAGGAGTTGCTTGGCGCTGTTTGCGGAATTTTGGTAGAGTTTCAGGCGGTAACAGCTTGAGTGTATCCCAAATCGAGGCATTGGAAATTACCGCCCGCCGCGATCGCAGTTGTTTCCCACCACGCAGTCGCACTCCTACAGCTTGATTATTTTCGACAAGTATTTGCTCAACGTGTGCGTTTAGTTGCAGCTTACCACCATAACGTTCAAATCCTCTTACCAAAGCCGCAACGAGCGCCCCGCTACCCCCAATGGGGTAATCCAATTTGACACCTGGGCGATACCAATCAGCAAACATAAATGCCATTTCAGCAGCGCTGGTGCTATCCGCAGGAAGTCCAGAAAGTAGAAAGGATAGTAAGTCTAGCCAATTACGGATAAAAGGATCGCGAACAACATCATCGATAATGCGCGAGAAGGGTCCAGTGAGTTTAAAAATATTTGTAGCGTGAGGAGCGATCGCCGGAATAAATTGTCCCACGGTAAGTATTGCACCAAGATCGAAACGTAATGCCGTTGGCGGTAAAGCGATCGCCGCTTGCGAAAGCGGTTCCATGACGCGCTGTAACTCGCGCCACTCAGCGACAGCTCGATCGCCGCGCAACCTTGCTAAAACTTCACAAAATTGCTCAGCACCAACAGTCGTATCAAAATCACCTTCAGGTAAGCAGCAACCCCACGTATCGTATTGAACACAGGGAAGTTCTTCGGCGATCGCATCTAAGACTTGACGTAAAGGATTCGGCGAAGGCGAGTATGATAAACCTGAGTAGAGTGATGGTCCTGAATCAAACTTAAAGCCCTGACGCTCAAACGCATGGGCTGCACCCCCAGGAATCGAGTGACTTTCACAAACTGTCACCGCAAAGCCATAGCGTGCGAGTAATGCGGCGCAGCTTAAACCACCAATACCACTGCCAATGATAATCACATCTGTATCAGCATTTGCATGAGAAAACATTTTGGGTGCTTTTTGGGGTAACTGCTGACAATAATTGTAATTGCCATCTGCCAGAATCTAGGGAGCGATTGCGACAATAAATAGCGTAAAACCCGCTACAGAATTTGCTGATAAGTCTTTTGTGTAGCAATTAAGATCGAAGTATGTCAATCACAGCGACAAGCTTCGTAATGACAAGTCTTTTAACTAAACCAGCAGCACACTCTTCGCGCTTATGGATGCCAGAGCGTGTTTTATTTACACCTGCGGCACTCGATCAACCGTGGGGACAACAAATTTTATCACGCGTACAAGCACTTAACTTACCTATTGAGGAACTACCCCAAAATCGCCTTTCAGGTTTACGGGGTGATTCTGAACGCGAGACGTATCAAATCGCTAAGCGGACACTTGCCGTCGTCACCGCGCCACCGAGTCATTTCAAGCTAAGCCCAATTCCCCCTTCAGCCGATTGGCAATTTCACCTTGCAGAAGGTTGTCCAGCACATTGTCAATATTGTTATCTTGCAGGTAGTCTCCAAGGTCCACCAGTAATTCGCGTATTTGCTAACTTACCGCAAATTCTAGAAAACTTGGCAACCTACGAACGCCTTGATACCGCAACAACGTTTGAAGTGAGTTGTTACACCGATCCACTCGGTATCGAACACCTCACAGGTAGTTTAGCTGAGTGTATTCGCTACTTTGGTACGCGCAGCAATGCTCACCTCCGTTGGGTTTCTAAGTTTGACGCAGTTGATGAGTTAATCGACTTGCCGCACAATGGACATACTCGGTGTCGTGTCAGTGTTAATGCTGCACCCGTTTCAGGACGGTTTGAAGGCGGTACAGCATCTGTGTCATCGCGCCTGCAAGCCTTACGCAAATTAGCTTTACCACACAGTCAAGGCGGTGGTGGTTATCCTGTCGGTATCGTTATTGCACCAATTATGCTCATTGACGATTGGGAATTGCACTACACGCGGCTATTTGATGAAATAAGTACAACTTTGGACTTTAGTTGCGATTTGACGTTTGAGTTAATTTCGCATCGGTTCACGCCTAAGTCAAAGGAAGTCTTACAGACTTGGTATCCGCACTCGAAGCTTGATATGGAGGAAGACAAGCGAAGCGTTAAGCGTAACAAGTTTGGCGGTACAAAGTATGTTTATGATACCGACGACATGAAAACGCTACGCCGCTTTTTTGAACGCGAAATTGCACGACGTTTTCCTGAAGCGCGGATACTGTATTGGACATAATGCGTGAAGCTAGTCAATTCTACGCTGCTGCATGCGCAGCTGGTGGTTATGGCTATCAAACATCAAGCATAAACCAAAGTTGAATAATACAAGGCTGAGTGTCCCGATCCAGAACCAACCTTCACCGTTGATTTTGCGGCTTAAAGCTTCCCCAAAGACACTCAAGCCAAAGCCAACACAGAGTAACCCTGCGACTCCTTTGGTTAGCCATAACATTTTGTCTCGTTGCATTTACGGTATCATCCTCACTGAAAACGCCTGGCGACTCCTGTCGCAGCTTGATAAACAAAGTTCTAGATGGTGCGCGGACTAATAAAATAGGTAATCATCATTTCTCCTGAAGCCCCTTTGCGCCTGAAGCTACTTCATCTATTACCCTTCAACTAACTGTCGAAAACCGCGAGTATTGGCAATACTTTCAAAATCAGGATCGCTGCTGGCTTCGGCGCGATACTTGGGATTGAGTTCAATTGCTTTTTGGAGGTTCTCTAGGGCTAATTTGACTTGTCCTTGGAAGGCGTAGCAAATTGCTTTGTTGTAATACGCATTAGGATAGTCTGGCTGAATTTGCAAAGCTCGATCGAAGCATTCTAAAGCTTCTGGATCGCGCTCTAGTTGAACGAGTAAATAGCCTTTAGCGTTCCAAGCTTTGTAGTAGTTGGGATCGCATTCGATCGCTTTATCGTATGATGCGATCGCATCTTCTAATCTTTCAAGAACTTCTAACGCCATACCGCGATTCATCCAAGCTACCGCGTCGTCTGGTTTGACTTGTACCGCGCGATCGAACGATTGAAAAGCTTCTTCGTGGTTTTGCAGTTTGCCTAAGGCTACCCCGCGATCGACCCACGCGAGATGATGGTTTGGATTGATTTCGATCGCTTTATCGTACGATGCGATCGCATCCTTATAGCGTTTCATCCGACTGAGAACAATCCCGCGATTAAACCACGCATCGCTATTCTCTGGTTGAACTTGAATCACTTGACTAAATGCGGCAAATGCGCCTTCGTATCTTTTTAGTTCTTTCAACGCTAGCCCGCGATGATACCAACTTGCTGCGTCATCAGGCTTGATTTCGAGGACTTTGTCAAACGCGGCGATCGCTGACTCGTATTGCTTGAGTTCCCACAAAGCTAAACCTTGCTGATAGCACACATCTGGGTTATTCGGTTGAATTTCTAGCGCCTGTTCGTAGGCGGCGATCGCTTCTTGATAACGTCCTTCGGCGAATAACGCATTTCCCTGATTGATATAATCATCAGGACGCATGAATAACTGCGGATAGTTGGTTTTGAGCAATTCCAACTGTTCGGATAGCGCTTGAATTTGTTGTGAAACTTCGGATAATGCCGCTTCAGCAATTGACGCTGGCGTAATTTCTGCTAATTGTTGAAGAATCTGCTCTTTTCGCGCTTGTGCATCCGATTTAACCTCAGCTAGTTCTGTTTCTAGTCTGTTTTCTAGTCTTTCGAGGTTTTCTAGCGTTATTTCCTTGCGATTGGTAATTTCTGACTGCAGTGCTGCGAGTTGGTTTGACCATTCGGAAGCTAATTTTTCGAGGTTTTCAATGGTAGCCTCTTGCTGCGATTGTACTCCTGATTGCGAATCGCTGACTTGAGTTGCAAAGTCGGTTGCTTGCGATCGCAGCGATTGAATTTCTTGCTCGATTTGTGCTTGCATCCGCGCTTGAAATTCTTTGATTTGCTCGGCAATTTCTGTCTGGAGTTGCTGCAAATCCTCTATCATCGCATCTTTTTGTTGCTGTAGTTTCTCTACAGCATCCGTTTGAATTTCTGATAGATACGGTGCTAAATTTTCTTCTAGCTGCTTTAGATTTTTTCTGATAAGCTCTTGTTGCTTTTGCACTTCATCTTGCAAAGCCGCAATTCGTTCTTCTATCTCAGTTTCTATACCTTCTAGTTGATAGACAGTTTCGCCTTTTTGTTCTTGAATTTCGGATTGTAGTTCGGAAATTTGCGAGGCAAACTCAGCTTCTGTTTGTCTAATACTTTGTATGGCTGCATCTTTTTCGTCTTGCACATCAGCTTGCATTTCTGTTAGTTGCGGGACAAATTCTGACGCTTGTTTCTTTAGATTTTTTATTAAAAAATCTCGCTGTTTTTGTGCCTGTTGCTGAAGTTGCGCAAGTTGCACGGCAAATTCTTTTCTTGCTTGCTGCAAACTTTGAATAATCGCGTCTTTTTCCTCTTGAATTTCCGCTTGAATTTCTGATGCATCTGGACTAAAACCTAACGCTAGTTGCTCTAAATTATCCAGCGTTTCATCGTATTGTTGTTGGGCTTGTTGCTGAATTTGTTGTAGCTGTTCTGCTAAATCTACTTCTGATCGTCGCATATTTTCTAGTGCGACATTTTTTTGTTCTTGAATTTCTGATTGAATTTCAGAAATTTGCGGACTAAACTCTGCCAACAATCGTTCGATATCTTGCGCAATATTACTGCGTTGTGTTTGTAATTGTTCTTGAATTTTTGCTAATTGCTCGTTAAATTCAGTTTCTGAGCGTTGTAGATTTTGAATAACAGTATCTTTTTGTGCTTGAACTTCGGCGTGGAGCGTTGAAAGTTGAGGGGCAAACTCAGATACAATTTGTTCTAAATTTTGCCAGATTTTATCGCGTTGCTGCTCAGTTTGTTGCTGAATTTGTGTTAATTGGTTGATTAACTCTGCGCGGGAATGTTCTAAATTTTGTAGGACTGTTTCTTTTTGCGTTTGAAGCTCATCTCTAATTTCTAAAAGATGCGGTGAAAAGTCATCTTGTAGCTGTTTGAGATTCTGTAAAATTAAAGTTTGTTGCTGCTGCGTTTGTTGCTTGAGACTTGCTAATTGAGCCGCAAACTCATTTTCTAGCTTTTTAATTGCTTGTGCTGAAGCTTTGAATTGATTCTCTAATTTTGCTGTTGCTTGTTGCTGCGATTGGGAAAGACTAGCGAGTACTTGAGATAAATTTTCGCGTTGTGCAGTAATTTCTTGCTGTAACTCTTCGGCTTCGTGGTTAATCTCGTCTAAGATTTCTTCTGCATCTTGTAAGATACCCTGAATTTTGCGATCGGCGTTAGCGATTCCGTTTTGAACGTCTTCAAGTTCTTTCAGCCGCACGATCACAATATCGGCTACACCGCGAATGACGGACTTGCGTAAGATAAACAGCGAAACTAACGCCGCGCCTAGTAGCACCACTAATGTTGCAAGTAAGATATTTGTCAGCGTTATTGCCTGTGCATTTCCCGGCGCTGTTGGAGGAGATTGTGGCTGAAGTTGCGCCAAAACAGTTTTTTCCGCCTTGGATTCAGAAGCATCGGGAATAAAGGCTTCGGCGCTAGCAAAACCAACAGCACCAACCGACAGTAAAAAAGTAGACAGAAAAACGCCACTGTCGCGTGATAGACATTTTAAAATCTGTTTTTGCTTGCGCTTCATAGTTCCCTTTGCCTGCTGATCCACTTTTCGCGATCGCGGTATCTTTTCCAGGTTAATCAAAATTGACGTCTATTTTCGATTTTTACGCTCAATTGTCAAGAAAGCAACTCAACAGATTTATTCAAATTGCGGTAAAATCAACATCGCATCTCCAAATGAATAAAAGCGGTAGCGCTGGGCGATCGCTTCTTTGTACAACTCTAAAAGACGCTGACGTCCAATTAATGCACTTACCAGCATCAGTAAACTAGACTTAGGCAGATGAAAATTTGTAATTAATCCTTCGACAACGCGCCATTGATAACCAGGATAAATAAATAAGTCGGTTTTGCCGCAAAAAGGTTGCAATTCTCCGGAAACTGCGGCACCTTCTAGCGAGCGTACCACTGTGGTACCCACTGCAAACACTCTCCCGCCTTGGGCTTGCGTCTCGCGAATTTGCGCAACAGTATCTGCACTTACTTCTGCCCATTCTCCGTGCATTTCGTGCCTTGTGATGTCTTCTACTTCGACAGGGCGAAAGGTTCCCACGCCGACGTGTAGCGTCACAAAAGCGGTACGAATTCCTGTTTCTTTTAGGCGCGCGAGTAACTCTGGAGTAAAATGCAGCCCAGCTGTCGGAGCCGCAACAGCACCAGGTTGCTCGGCGTAGACTGTTTGATATTGTTCGCTAGCGGCTTGAGAATTGGTGATATAAGGCGGTAAAGGCACTTGTCCGTATTTATCTAACACTTGAATTAAAGACATTCCTTGCGGAACGTCAAATTGCAACACTCGTCCCCCCGTTGCTGTATCAGTTTCTAAGACAGTGGCACTTAAAGACTCAGGTGCGTTTCCTGAAAATACAATCGTTGCACCTGGCGGTAAACGCCTTCCTGGTTTGACTAAAGCTAACCATTGATTGTACTGGCGTTCTTCTAAGAGTAATACCTCAACAGCAGCACCACTTTGCTTACGCCCATATAGTCTTGCAGGTATCACCCTTGTGTTGTTCATTACGAGTAAATCGCCTGGTTGCAGTAGTTGCGGCAACTCGTAGAATCGATGATGGCTGTGGCGTGTGGAATCGACAACTAATAGACGCGCACTATCTCTAGGAACTGCGGGATTTTGGGCAATAAGTTCTTCAGGTAACTCATAGTCGTATGCAGATAATAAGCGGTCTTGTTCTTGAGCAGGTAATTGTCGCAACATAGTTCTGAGGTAAACATTACAGCATTGCTGTTTTCAACTCGAAAATCCGTATTATTACTGATCTCGCTAAGCTATCGCAGCTTTTACATTGTTTATAGGCACACCTTGTTTTTTTTTAATACCGTAGTTTTGTAGATTTTTTGCTAATTTTTTACAATTCATACTTACATATTTAATTGGGTAAATCTACCCAGGTTAAATTGGGTGGTTTTCCCCTATTAATGAAGCGCCTACCTTCGGCACAATAGAAGTGTCGGATTGGTGCGTCTCCCAACCACGGACATGGAATACCTTTACTACCTCGCAAACGCCAGCCTCACTTTGAGGATTGTTGAATATCTACACAAAGTGCAGCATCTATCGGTTAGGTTTGTAACTGTGATCCATCAAATTGATGGCTGGGTGGTAAAAGTCAAAATGAACTCGCCCTTGAATCCTCAAGATGATGGAGACTTTCGGGCATTTCTCAATGAACTGGGAATTCCCTACGAACCTCCCATGCGTGTCAACATGGCACTATGGAGCTTAGAAGCTGGACAATCGCCGATTGATGTTATGCGTCGCTATCAAGTTGCCATAGTATCTCATGGTAGCCCAGAGCGCGAAGAGATTGAAGCTTTTCGTCAGCAATTTGTCCGAGGATTAGGTTACTGTCCAGAAACTTTAGCTTAGCAGTTGAGGCTGTTGTAGTTTCTGAAATTTTACTCAAATGCTGCGGGAATGTATTCTTGCAAGAGTAATTTAAATTTAGTATTTCTCATTTGTAGTGCCAGCGATTCAAAGATTGCTGGCTTATTTGTTGCTGGTGGCGAATCAGTGTTAAAGCGTTGACAGTACACTAAAGCGACGTCAAAGCGACAAGGATAGACGCTTAAGTCGGGGTATTGAGTTAAGTAAAAAGTCGCTGTTCGCCAAAGTTTAGCTTGCTTTTGTGATGTAATAGACAACAACCCGCCTGCATCCCAATTGCCGCTGCTACGAGTTTTGACTTCGACAAAAGTAACGAATGGAGTGGTAGATTCTTGTTGGGCGACGATATCGAGTTCGCCCCAACGACAGCGCCAGCGACGGTGCAAAATTTTCCAGCCTTGCAATTGTAACCAATGTGCAACGAGGTCTTCTCCTAATACACCAATATCGGGATAATAAGAAGTAGGAGGGATTGTCATCGGCTGAGAATAAGAATAGTTTATATGCGCGAGGATCGGATGGTAAAGAAAATATTCAGAGTGTGTCGCTGGATGGCGATTTGCGTGCTAATCTTATGTGCGATCGCGTCTCCACTGTTGTATATAAGTATTCCCAGTGCGATCGCGCTTGATTACAACAAAGAAATTTTATTAAACTCTGATTTTTCAGGGCGTGACTTAACCGACTCAAGTTTTAATCATGCCAATTTGCGTAACAGCAATTTCAGCCATGCGAATTTAGAAGGTGTCAGTTTATTTGCTGCTAACTTAGAATCAGCCAATTTAGAAGGTGCAAATTTGACGAATGCAACGTTAGATTCAGCGCGATTGAGTAATGCTAACTTAAAAGATGCAGTTTTGGAAGGCGCCTTTGCCGCAAATGCTAAGTTTGATAATGCGGTAATTGATGGTGCCGACTTTACTGACGTGCTATTGCGCCGCGACGAACAAGCAAAACTGTGCAAGGTAGCTAAAGGTACCAACCCGACAACAGGGCGAGAAACGCGAGCAACTTTAATGTGTTTTTAAAGCGACTTGTATGTCATTGAGCAACTGCATAAAAATAAGGCAATCCTGCACCTGGATTGCCTGAAGTTCTTGAAACACTTGTGTTTAAACAATGGTAATGTCCAAGCTAGGAACAAAGCCTGAACCAAGTTGCAGCGTGGCAAACTGCGTGCCGTTGAACGCTAAAGCACCGGTGCTGCTGTTGAAATTAAAACCATCGTACTGATTGACACCTGGCGTAATACCAAATCCAGATGCTGAAACTTCAATTTTGTCTCCTTCTACGTACTTAAAATCTTTGATTGTATCGACACCGTCATAGGGAGAGTAGAAAACAAAAGTATCTGCGCCTGCGCCACCTACCAGTGTGTCGTAACCCGATTCACCAACAATGCGATCGTTGCCTGCACCTCCTTCAATATAGTCTTTGCCAGAGTAACCTAGTAAAGTATTATTTCCGGCATTTCCGTAAAGTTTATCGTTACCAGACAAGCCATCAATGAAGTTATTAGCATTATTACCGACAATTTTGTTATTTAAGCTGTTACCAGTACCGCTAATCGCGTCATAGCCTGTGAGGGTAAGATTTTCGACATGCGAACCGAGGGTAAAACTAACAGAGGAGTTAACGGTATCAGTACCAACATTTTGATACTCGGTAACAGTATCGTAAAGACGATCGACGATGTATGTATCATTAACTGTACCGCCATACATTGCATCCGCGCCGGAACCACCGTCAAGTAAATCGTTACCAGATTCGCCATACAGTGTATCACTGTCGGCTTCACCGTATAGCTTGTCGTTACCGCTATAGCCGTATAGTACGTCAGAGTATCGTTACCATTCCAGCCATCGATGACATCATTGCCATCTTTACCGTCAACATAGTTATTACCGTTATCGGCAAATATGTTGTCGCTGTAGTTTGTACCATTGATGCTGTCATCGAAAATGGTGCCGTTGATATTAGCCATTGTGTTTACTCCTAAATCCATAAATGCTGTAGTTTATGAGCGCTGCGTTTTGTTGATTTCGCATGCTCTGTAGGTATATAGGAGTGGCGTTCTAGTTTTATGCAGTGGTGTCGCAGAAAAAAGAGGCAAGAAGGTATGTGCTACTAAATCAAATCGGTGAGTGAAAATTGGCGTTGTCGATCTAATTGTTGTAAGCGTTGCTGTTCGGTGTAGAGGAGTTCGTAGTACGATCGCGATCGCTCTGGGTCTTCTTTTGGGTCGATCGCTTCCCAAAGTTCGAGATACAAGCGATAGCGTTTTTCACACATCACGCGTTCCATACACGCGATCGCTGCTTGTACTCCTTGAGTTGCACGCAAAAGATCGCGTTCGGTTTTCTCATCTAAGTAAAATAGGTGTGATATCAAAGCCATCTCGCGTTCGAATTGCCAGCAGCGGGTTTGGAGGCGCGAGAACAAGGGGTCTGATGCGTCAGATGCTACTGGGCTATTTTCAGCAGCTTCTGCTAGAATTTGTTGCCATAAAAAGCGATGGTGCGAGAGACTAAATTGCAGATCTCGCGCTTGTAAAGCTTCAGTAATTGCTTGACGATGTTCGGGGCAATGCAGGTAAATGCGTAATAGTAAAGCTTCAGCTTGTTCGAGGAGACTGCGATCGCTTGTTAGAGGAAATGCTTGTGATTTTTGTTGCTTTTTAACCGGTTGGGGCGTGCGGTTGCTTTGAACGGGTGCGACTTGCTGCGACAGAGTTTCAGCTTGTAGGGGTATCCGGCGCGAATCACCCAAACTCAGTAACTCAGCGCAGCGGAAAATATAATGATTGCGCGTGTCGCTATTCGCAATTAACTTGAGCAACTTCACCATTTTTTGGGCGACTTGCTGAAATTGATCCGCTTGCTTCAAGTCGCGGTTTGCTACGATTTGTTGTATTTGCCAGTCTAACCACAACGGAGCATTATTGAGTAGTTCGCGATAGTGTTTGGGCGTGTAAGTGTGTAGATATTCATCAGCGTCTTTACCTTCGGGTAGATTGAGAATTCGCAAACTAACTTCGCCGCGATAGGCAAGATTTGCAATTTCACCAATCGCCCGTTCGGCGGCTTGAGTTCCCGCCGTATCAGCATCAAAGTTGAGTACGAGTTGTTTTGATTCGGTGTATCGTAACAATTGGCGTACTTGGTCTAAACTCAACGCTGTCCCAAGAGAAGCCACTGCGTTCGTAATTCCGGCGGCGTGGAGGGCGATCGCGTCGAAATAGCCTTCGACAACGATCGCTCGATCCGCGCGCGCAATTGCTGATTTGGCTTTATCGAGGGCAAATAGCGTTTTGCCTTTGTTGAATAATTGAGTTTCTGGCGAGTTGAGATACTTAGGTTGCTCGTCGCCTAAACTTCTCCCCCCAAAACCAATGACGCGCCCTTGAAGATCGTGAATTGGAATCATCAAGCGATCGCGGAAATAATCGTAGTAACGATCTCCTGATTGTCGTTGGCGAATTAACCCCGCTTGTTCTAGTAGTTGTACGGGGTAGTGCTTTTGTTCTACTAAATAACGATAAAGCGTTTCCCAACTTGTCGGTGCATAACCTAAACCAAACTGCTGAATGGTTTCTAAACTGAGTTTGCGTGTCGATTGCAAATACTCTAGTGCGGCTTCTCCTTGGGGTTGGCGTAAGGCGTGTTGATAAAATTGAGCAGCGATCGCCAAAATCTCGTAAAGTTGTTCGCGTAACGACAACTGACGCTGTAGTTCTTGGCGTTGTTCGGGGGCGAGGGTTTGTACGGGTATTTGGTAGCGCCGCGCTAAATCTAAAACAACTTCACTAAACGAACTTTTCCCAACTTCCATCAAAAACTTAATGGCGTTTCCCCCAGCATTGCAGCCAAAGCAGTAATACATCTGCTTGGTCGGGCTAACACTGAAACTCGGCGTTTTCTCGTCGTGGAAAGGGCACAAACCCACATAATCTTTACCACGCTTGCGTAGAACAACGTATTCTGATACCACGTCAACGATATCAACTCGTTGCTTAACTTCCTCAATTGTGTCTGGATGCAGGCGCGGAATTTGCATTGACTGATTAGAGCAGTATTTGAGCAAGGCTGGTAATTGGTAACTAGTAAGAATACTTATTATGAATTATCCATTACCGCTTACCTATTACCATTATCGAATTAAATAGCTCAACCAAGTTGACGGATCTTTTTGCGGAATCAAAAGCCGCCATGTCTTACCTTCTTGCTGGCGTTGCAAGTAAACATCAAAGCTATTTTGTCTTTGTGTCAACGTACGTGGTAGTTTGAGCGTGAGGTCGTACGTACCGCGAACGCGATAGGCAGGTAAGCTTTGAATTTCTAATGGTTCGCGTTGCGCAATGGTGACGTGTTCGACTTTTAAGCCTTGGAAATCGACGCCGAGTTGTTTGCTAAGTTGCTGTTGCGTTTGTTCTAGTTGCAGCGCGATCGCTTGTTGGACAAGTTTATCGCTTGGTTGCATTCCATCACTACACGCTGTCAATAAAACGAATAAAAGCGCGATCGCTATCAATCGAAGCACCATAACACGAGCGAAACTCCCTACTGCCCCATCAGAGATTGATTGTATCGGCTTTATGCTTGTTTTACTCTGCAAGCATTTCTAGATGCGATTGTTCTAGCAAGGCGACTTGCTGTTCTAATTTGTCGCAACACTGAAGTACTAGGCGCAATCCATCTTCTTGCGAAATCTCTTCGGTGGTGGGGAAAAACTCTTGCAGAATTTCGGCTTCGGTAGTTTGGTATTCTCCGAGCGAAGATCTTAATGTTTTGAGATAGTGCGCGCCTTCACCGCCTTCTTGGAGGACAAAATCAAGAATCGAATCTAAGTACGCTACAACTTCAGTACTCTTAACGCCCTCCGTCACCGCAGCATAAAGCAAATCACCATCAAGATAGCGAAAATCTGGTACAGCGAGGATGTCGCCGTTCAACTCAAAGGTGCGTAGTCCCTCTGTTGGTTTGACAGTTAAATGTTCTGCGCGCACGCGATGTGCTGCGTGATAAAGGAGCGTAGCGATCGCTAAAATCACTTGGGGGTAATTGCTATCGGTTCCGCGCATCTCTACCGTACCAATGCCATTAAGTCGCACGCGATTCCACGCTGCTTTGAGGAGATTTCCGCCAGCTTCTTTAAACAAATGTCTTTCAACTCCCGCTTTGTCCATTGCGGCTAACCAAGAGTAGTACCGTGCAAACTGTAATTCGACTAATTCTTCAATATCTGCTGCATACGGCTGTAGCCCACCTACAGATTGCAAATGCGTATACACTCCTTCCCAGCCAAAAACCTCACTACCGCGATAACGTACGGTATGTGCAGCAAACCTCATGACGCGTCCTTCGTAAAAAGGACACGCCCGCGATAGGACAATTAGCGATGGATCTAACGCTGTTGCCAAATTGTAAATATTCAACAGTTCTTCGCGTGCTTGGGGTGTAGAATTGTAAGACACGCCTACACGGCGGTCAATAATTCCTGCTGGCAAATCTAAATGAATGTGCGTTCCCGTACACCGTGCCGCGTGCATAAAACGGTCAAAGCCAATCGTGCGGACTTGCACGTGATACCATAACTTATTGCGAATTGTCGGCATGACGTGCAGCGGGTAGGTAGACAAGGGATAAAGTCTGAGACTCATTTCCTTAGCTACCTTGAGCGCTACCTTGAGATTACTTAGATATTCTGTTGCTAACTCTGTGACGCTGTACGCGGGTGGTGTATTAATCTCCACCATGCTTTTTACCCATTCCGGCGCAAAGTGTTGCGGATTGCGTCCTTCGGCTGCTGCAACTTCTTGACAGCGCTGCAAGTATTCATCACCGCTATGCGAAATGACACCACGTTCGTCTACTAGAAAAAATTCTTGCTCAAGCCCAATCCGCCGATCTTCTACACTCATGCCTCAAACCTCGTAGAAGGCATTTTTATCTTAGCCTTCCTCCGATCTAGTCTCAATTTTATCTATATAGGGCTGGTTTAATTTTATCGTTCAATCTTTGACAAGGACGATTAGACGCATCAGCAGCTTCCCGTAATGAGAGTTTTAGAAAGTGCTGGCGTAGATTCTCGCGGATTGATAAGTATTATTGACAACTTTTGCATCGACTTGATGTAAAGCTTCCAGGATACCTGGAACAGTTGATTGCAGCGCCTGGCGAATTGCATCGAGTTGCACGATGTCTACTTCGTTTGTCCATTCGTTCATGAAAAACTTTTTGACTTCAATCGATAAAACGCACGCTGAATCGGGAAAAGTTTGATGCACCCAGCGCGGAAAGTAACCACCAGAGAAGTTAATGTTTTCGCGGACATCTAAATGTCTACCCAAAAAGTTGAAGGCTCGTAAGTCTTGCGTGAAGCGGTCGATAACAGGTGCCCAACGCTGGCGATTCAGCGTTCCTGTACCAATATTGATTTCTGGATTGTAGCGCGGATCGGCGGGTAGTGAATTAGGTCCAAAACGTAAGTGATTATAAGTATGTAGTTCAAATACAACAAAGCGACCGTGACGACGTTCGATATCGCTTAAGACTTGTTCTAACATCGCATAGAAGGCGTCGTGTTCTGCCCATGAACGCTCTACGATCGCGCGGGGCGGTCTTGTTTTCCAAACTTTTAATCCCCAAGCATCTTCGGGTTTAATATACACGGCTTTGTCGCGGCGGCGATTCAAATCGAATTCAAAGCGCGATCGCCGTGCAACAATTCTGGTATCGGCAATTTTTGTCCAGTGCGCGGTGTATGGATCTTCTTCGCGCCAGCGATCCGCTTCGGTAACGCTGAGTAACGGGGCGACTTCTTCGCGAACGTCGTGACCGTCATGCAACGCAACAGCAACGACTGGTCCATCTCCTTGTGTTAATGCCCAGCTACGTGATGTCATCTACTACCCCACAGGACTAATGTAAGCTTTTTATTCTCGCTTGACTGGAGGTTAATAAATGTAACGACGGTAACAAGTTGCGGCGATCGCTATCTAAATAAAAACCCCAGTGCGGACTGGGGGCGAGTTGCTGTTAAGGACTCTATTTAACATCCCAAATGCGTGCTTTGTAATCTGCATAGTAACAGCTAAACTTCCAGAAGTTAATCAGCGGTCGCAGCAGGGGATGGTGCATTTTTTGCTGTTTCTCTACTTTGAGCGATGATTGATTGCGATCTGAAAACATCATGGTTCTTTCTCCTTGGTGAATAATCAATGCCAATTATTGGTAGTACTGCTGTTCAATCCAGGCGCGCATTTCAGCTTCAGAACTGCGTTTTGCCGTGCGACCTGTTCTCGGATCGCAAGCATTCCACCACGTATTACCGTAGCGATCTGAACTCTGCCAAACTTGTAGTTCGTTTTGCGTATTGAGATAATTGATAAATCGCTGCCAAATGCTTTTTAAAGGTGCAAGATAATCAGTTTTGGCTTCTACTGTCGGTTGATGATAGAGAAATTCCAGTCTTTCTCGCTCAAAGGAACTCATCGAATTCTTCATACCAAATCTTCATGACCTCACATCACTTTTTTTACTTCTCTTAACAACCTCACTCTAACAAGCTTTTTCTTGACAATCCAAGCAATTTATGCATGACATGCATGAATAAAATTCATATCTAGGGGATGGCATGACTTGCAAATGATTGCGAGAATAGACGTTGCTTGTATGGAGTGCTATGAGTGACATTACTAGTAAAATTAAGCTCTCGCAGTTACGGGCGTTAGTCGCAGTTGCGGAACGCGGAAATTTTAGTACAGCTGCGCTGCACTTAGAGATATCGCAGTCAGCGGTTAGTCACGCGATCGCGGCTTTAGAAGAAGATCTAGGCGTTGTTTTACTCGTACGGGGGCGTCATGGGGCGCATCCAACGCCCGTGGGAGAACGAATTATTGCCCATGCCCGCCAGGTACTACAATTACTCGAAACAATGGCGAAAGAAGCAAATCTCGAAAAAGGTTTGCACGGCGGTCAAGTAAGAATTGGTTGTTTTCGAAGTGTCGCAACGCACATTTTACCAGCAGTTATTGCTGAGTTTCGCAAGCATTTTCCGAAGATTGCAGTCACAATTACTGAACATTATGATTACATTGACGTCGAGCAAGCTTTGCGGGAAGGTCATGCAGATCTTGGCTTTACTTATCTTCCTGCAAGTGATGAATTTGAAACTTGGGAATTACTGCGCGATGATTATATTGTGTTACTACCGCCAACTGCTCCCACGAGTACCAAACAAATCAGCTGGAAGCAATTAGCCGCGTATCCTTTAATTGTCCCTTCGACAAATACTTGCTCGATTAGAATTCGCAACCATCTACGCTTCTCTGACTGTCCTCTGCACATTGCGTATGAAGTTCGCGAAGATTCAACAATTGTTAGTATGGTTGTGCAAGGATTGGGTGCGGCAATTTTGCCACGATTAGCCGCCGAACCCTTACCGCCTGGAGTACAAGCGTGTACTTTACCGATTCCCCTCGAAAGAATTATCGGAGTGGCGGTGTTGGCAAATACACTGCAAACACCTGCTGTTTTTGCGTTTCTAGATGTACTGATGAAAGCAAAGCGCTTTGCACTGCGCACAGCGGTTTAAAAATGATAATTATTTAAGCAGTACTCGATTTGTAACATCAGGCGATCGCGTTGCGCTGGTGGCGTTCCTTTGTGAAAACAAAAGGGATCTTCGGCAAAGCCAAAACCAACGTTACCGCAGATTGTTAAAATGTCTTCTTGAGGATAGTATTGGCTGATATCGCGATCGCTACGACCGATAAACAGCGTTAGTTGATGTGTAATCTTTTTGTTTTTGTGGCTTCCGCGAACGCAAACATGCGCTCCACTCGCTGCATCAACTTCACTTAAGTAAAAGAAAAATTTAAGCGAACGATAGTCAATCGGATCGTAATGAAACAACTCTTGCGCAAAGTTTAGTCTCTCCTGAAAATTGGCATTTGTTGCAAAACTCCACCACAGCCGCGATCCTGTAAATACAGGTTTGGCATTAAAGTACGCAGCTGCGATTTTGAGTAACTTAGAGTCTTGAGTAATCTTCTCGATGGCGCAGCAATTTCTTTCAGGGTCTACATAGTCGCTGACGACTAAGTTACCATACTTTTGTTGCCATAACTCTTTCTCCTCAACATAAAACATCAGCTGTGGATCGAAGTTGGCAAAACACGGTTCGCACTTTGTAAACGCTAAAATTTCTTCAATAATCGTTGTCGGTAGTTGAATTCCTAAATATAAGCCATCTGTTTGTAGTGCTTGAACCACAGCTTCTACATCAAGAGCTTCAAAAATAGATTCGGTATATTCTTCAAGTACTGCTTGGGGATAAAAAATGCTGATATGCGATCGAATTACCTGAAATCGCGAGAACAAAAACATTAACAACCACTTTGGGTTTTTAACAGAATACATGTAGTAAGGCTTGACTTTGAGGCGAACTCGTAACAACAGGTTCTGCAGTTTCTCGTGACTGCGCCTGAGTCGATGATTGATCAACAGCATAAATTTAGCAGAAATACTTACGTAGTTTAGCCTAAGTAATTCTTTCTAAAATGCTAGAGCTTTGATGAAATCTTTGAATAAACTTGGTAAATTAAGTGCTTTTGTGAGTAAATCATAAAAATAGTGAGAATTTTTTCATCAATCTTGGATTTTCTTTGTTTTTGAGCAAATTTAACCGCTAACCTAGCACGTGATGGCGCGGCTTCACAAAATCTGTGCGCCTTTTTAAACTCATAAAATTAGTAGTGCATAAATGAACGACCAAGAATTGTTATGCGCTCTTGAGTCTTATTGCAGATAAAACAAAACGGTAATTCCTGCGATCGCAATTCCTACACCGGCAATCGCCCTGAAACTAATTCGTTCGCCCATTGCGGCTGCTAGTGGTAGGACAAATAAAGGACTTGTATTAGTCAGTGTTAACGCAATTCCTGCAGCTGTAAATTGAATCGCGGTTTGTTGCAGCCAAATTCCGAGGTAAGTTCCGGTAAAGGATGCGATAAAAATTGCAGCGATCGCGCGGAGTGTAGGTAGTTTCAGTCCTGAACTGCGTGTTTTCAATGCCACCCAAGGTATAATAATACATAATCCACCGCTCAAGCGTAACAGTGCAGCCCACAACGAACTAACTGTTGTCGTAGTGAAAACTGCTCGCGAAAGCACCGCACCTGTTGCTAGCGCGATCGCTGCTAAAATGCCAAAACTGATACCGCGTAATAAATGAGTTGAGTGGTGCGTGCTCGTTCCAGGAGTTCTTTCGCTTAATACCCACGCTACTCCCAGAATAGTTAGTATAATACCGCACCAAGCAGCAAAACTCAATTGTTCTTGAAGAAAGAGCAACGCCAAAATTGCAGTTATCGGTGGTGCTAAGGTTTCCATAAGCAGTGTTCGCCGCGCACCGAGGTATTTCAGGGCAGTCAGGAATGCAGAATCGCCAAGACCGATGCCCAACATGCCACTTAGTATAAAGAAGAAGTAATCGTTAAACGCCAATGCAGGGAGGACGTCGCCACTTATAAATATTGTGCACAAAAGAAGAACAACGGCGATCGCGCCTTTGAATAAGTTGAGTTCGAGAGGATGAATAGTTTGTCCGACGCGGCTATAGATGACAGAAGCTACTGCCCACAAGCAAGCAGCAGCTAAAGCGGCGAATTCACCTGTTAAGTTCAAGTTTAAAGATAAAAATGACATTTGAAGTTTTGAGTAAGGGATACCTTACCCGTATTTGTTGAGCTTTGAATTTTGTCTAGCGGGCAAAACTTTTATTTTGACTGCTTTTAATCTAGTACAGAGTTATTCAGTGTTAACTTGATTATTCACATGTTAATTTGCTCTTCACGACCTACTCGCTTTCAGCAGATTTTTACTTTTACCTCGGTGATATTTTAAAGGTTTAACGATCTCTATGCAATTTTTCTAGTTTATGCATCTCTGCGTAGCTATACTGAGGGCATTTGCTATTTTCTCTCAATACGATACAAGTATTGTGCTTTTAGATGTGAGAAAATGCTTTTCAAAACATTTATCCTCAATCAACAATCCACGATATACTGGCAGGACGCGCGAATAAACTTTAAAGTTAAAGCGGATGCAAGTGCAATTTATTGCTGAGGGATGACCTAATTTTCAGCATCAACCTTTTTTGGAATGAGTTTTAAAGAAACCTATAGAAGCCGCGCGCCCAACTGGCAATTCCTCAAGTTATGTAGCTGAAAAGACAGATAAATATTTGCACAAACTGCTAAAAAGTTTTACAACAGAACTACTGCCAACACGACAACTGACCGCAGATAAAGAAAAAGCTTTGCAGATGTCTATGCTCAGACTATTGCTTATGCACTGTTTACAGCAAGAGTGTTTAGCTTCATTAGAGATAAACAAGAAAGACGAAAAGAAACCTTTCTCGTTTAGAAGTTGGCTTGGCAACAATTCCCCAAAGCTCAACCGTTTTTACAGTACATATTTAAGAATGTATCGCAATTGAAGGGATGCTTAGAACGTGGTAACTCAGAACTCTGACATCCGCAAGCGGTACAGCTAAAAAAGGTAATGATGGCTGATGCCAAAAGATTGTACCAACCGACGTCAAATAGTGACGGAGCGAGTTACAGGGATCGCTAGAAACTTAAAAATTGCTTTCTCGACGGGAAACAGCGTTTCCACAATATCAAAGGCGATCGCGACAATAAATAACCCCAAGGTGAGATGCACCAAATTCGGATGAATAGGAATGATGTATGGTAATCCATTAACTCCTAAACTATCCCACTGTTTCAGCAGGTCTGGATTCATGACAGACCTCCTCGAATTGCTTCTACCACCGGAACTGTATGCAAACCATAAACCCACACGAGTAAGCTACCCAGGTACGACTGAACGCATACAAGCCCAACTAGCAATACACTCACAGCGAGGTAAGGAATTGGTAACTGTGGTTTTTCCTGCAATCGAATCACATAGCGCCAGGCGGTAACGATCGCCAGAATTCCAGAAAGTGACCAGCCTAAAATTGTATGAGCATTTAGTGTTGAAACTGATGCTGCGTAAGGTTCTGCCAAACCCGCTTCAATTTGTCCAAAAATAATGGCAATGAATATTGAAACCGTAGCAAAGGCTAGATTCCACCAGCTAACTTCATACAACTTGGAATTTTTTGTGAAATACCCAAGGATATCGCAAAACACTGCAAACAGCACCATCGCAATCACGAAATGCACCACAATTGGGTGAACGATATCGGGATAAGGAAAGTTATGCTCGTTGAGCAGCGGAAGATAATTAAACACAGGTTTTTAAGATAACGCAGTAAAAGTGACTATATAAGGTAGAACTGAGAAATTATGTAGGCAATTCAACTGAACGAACGTTTGAAGTTGAATAAACTCTTAGACTATAGAGCCATCAGCTTTTAACTTTCAAGAGTTCTGGTTTACACGTTATCTTCGCTTATTCTACAAAATCGCTTTCTGAAAGAAGTGTGTTCTTGCTTTTGTGACACATAGTTAGCGTGCTAGTTTTCCTAGCGAAGATTGCAGGTTTACACTATTCGTTCGCTGAAATATGGTGAGTGGGAATTGTGAATGGAATAATTGACACTTTGTCACTTTAATAAGGAGAGAAATTTGAAAAGTTCGCAAAGCTGAAGTAACGTTCTATAGCAAGGGTCAGGAAGCACAAGTCAGAGGTCAGGGTTAGAATCTAGAAGAGCTAATGATTCTGGGCTTCTCTCATGTCCTAAGCATCCCTCTAACTGCTATAGCTTCTCAACGCGCAAGCTTGGTGTCTGTACAGTTAAGCAAATCCTATGAATTATAGTAAAAACTTATATATTTTTTGGCTAGCTATTGTATTTGTTTATTGTTAAAGTTAGATTAGTAAGCAAAACTAACAACACTTCATAGGAGAAGTTCAATGACTTATACCGCTGAAAAAACATTAGTTACAACAACTGCAATTTCTCATGCTGAAGGCAGAAATTTGGAGACGTCTTTCCAAGCTGCTTTAGAACATGCTCGTCGTCTCACTCAAATGTATGGAATTGGCTCAACTGAGGTTGCTGTCGCCTGGGATACCGTAGAAGAATTAGTCACTGCATTGGTTCGCCGCCCAAAAAAATCGTTCTCTGCGTTTGAACAATACTGCACTTTGCATCCAGATGCGCCAGAGTGTCGCCTCTATGACGTTTAAGTGGCAAATGCTTCTGCAAAAAGCTGCTCGAGTAGAATGCACTACCCTCAACCGTTTATGCTGGTGAGTTGGTTAAGTGGGTAGTGCGATCGCTGTATCCACAGTAGCACCTTCAAATTTGCTTAAATAGCGATTTCTTGCCTACATCAAAGTCTTTTACTAAAGCAAAAGCTAGAAGTTAATTAGATAAAATTAAGATAAATCAGGAAGTTTACTACCTTTTTGGAACAAGCATTGCCATAATCTTAATCTAGCTGAATTGGTTGTAGAGAAAATGGTGCAATGGATTGTTCCACTTGCTTTTGTTATTGGTGGTTTATTAGCAGGATTAATTTGTGAAAGAACAATTCTAGTTCGTTTGTGAAAACTCGCTATCAGAACTCAGCGACAAATCAATGAAATAATTATTAAGTCTCTGCAAGGAATGACCTTTATTTGGTTTGCCATTGCAGGGATTTATACTGCTATTTTAAGTTTGACAATAGCTCCTAATATTGCTGGAATTATCCAAAAACTGTTAATTATCATTTTTCTGTATTCAGTGACAGTATTTTTGGCACGCTTGAGTGTTGGTTTTGTTACACTTTATGGTCAAAAAGCTTTCTGATCAGCCTCGCTCCTTTCTAATTTAACTAGAATCATTATCTATGTTTTTGGTATACTAATTATCCGCCAAACTATTGGTATTGAAATTACTCCAATTCTAGCTACTTTGGGAATTGGAGGACTAGCCGTTGCTTTAGCTTTTCAAGATACTCTAGCAAATATTTTTTCTGGTTTATACTTATTGATTTCCAAACAAGTTAAAACGGGTGATTATGTTAAGTTGGAAACCGGACAAGAAGGATACGTAACAGACATCACTTGGCGTAATACAACAATTAAAGAACTGCCTAATAGTACTATTATTGTTCCTAATTCAAAGTTAAGCTCAGCAATTTTTACAAATTATTGTTTGCCAGCAAAAGAACTTAGTATTCAAGTACACTTAGGCGTAAGCTATGATAGCGATCTTGACCGTGTAGAACAGGTAACACTAGCTGTAGCCAAAGAAGTCATGCACGATGTTTTAGGAGTCAGCAATACTTTTGAGCCATTTATTAGATTTCATACTTTTGGGGATTTTAGTATTGATTTTACAGTTTTTTTTACGTGTAGATGAATTTAGCGAACAATTTCGGGCAAAGCATGAATTTATCAAAAGATTGCATCGCCGTTATCAGCAAGAGGAAATTGAAATTCTGTACCCCGTTAGAACTGTTTATCTGCCAGAAAAGAATCAGACAGTGAAGCGATCGCACTCAGCTTCGGAAATCAAAAATTGATAACTCCTAAGTGAGAGGGCTATTTTTTAGCCAAAATGTTATTTAATAAAAAGTAGAGATTAACAAATTTTAATAAAGACCTGTGACTACTCAACAAATACCGTATACTAGCAGCTTGGAAAAGCAAGTCTGGAACTGGCAAGGATACGACATTCAGTACACCGTTAAAGGTGAAGGACGTCCTTTAGTTTTAGTTCATGGATTTGGTGCTTGTATCGGACACTGGCGGAAAAATATTCCTGTTTTAGCCGATGCGGGCTATCGCGTGTTTGCTTTGGACTTACTAGGGTTTGGTGGATCGAGTAAACCGCCGCTGAATTACACTTTGGATGTGTGGGAACTGTTGCTTAAAGATTTTTGGGAAGCACGCATTCAAGAACCGGCAATATTTATTGGTAACTCGATCGGCGCGTTACTCAGTTTAATGGTAGTCGCAAATCATCCGGAAATTGCCGCTGGTGCAGTTTTGATTAACAGCGCGGGGGGTTTAAGCCATCGTCCGCACGAACTGAATCCGCCGTTACGCATTTTCATGGCGGGGTTCAATCGACTGGTGCGATCGCGCATTACAGGAAGAACAATCTTTAACCGCATTCGCCAAAAATCGCAGATTCGCCGCACGTTGCTGCAAGTTTACCGCAATTCTGATGCTGTTACCGATGAACTTGTAGATATGCTGTACGAACCAGCGTGCGATCCTGGCGCGCAACAAGTGTTTGCTTCAATTATTACCGCGCCTCCAGGTCCTAGTCCAGCTGAATTATTACCAAAGGTGAAGCGTCCTTTACTCGTAGTATGGGGTGCGGACGATCCTTGGACACCGATAAGTGGTGCAAAAATTTATGAAACGATGCGCGATCGCGGCGAACCTGTTGAAGTTGTCCCTATTCCAAACGCCGGACATTGTCCGCACGATGAAGTTCCTGACAAAGTCAATCCTGTGATTGTCGAATGGTTAAATAAATTGTGTCAACTTTGAGGATAACTAGTAAGTAGTCGCTAACTATTCATAGCTGCGTAACGATTCGGCTAGAGATGATATTAAACAAAGTTGCTAGCTTATAAGTAGCTGGACTTCTGGAATCGGTAGCTTTGCTTTCTAAACCTCACAGACGAAATTCCTATGCGTACAAGCGCTTGTTGTGGCAAATTGGGATGGTTGCATCTTCCTTAGGGCTTTGTTTCCTTCCTACCCTGGGAATTGTGCGCCCCTCCTTGACAGCAGAGCGGATTTATGCATCTTATTCAGTTGTCGAACGGTCAATTTCGGTAGCAGCGCTAGAAAAGTATGCACGTGAAGGTATTTTAGATGACGAACTTGCGGTTTATGCGCAATACATTAGTCCACAACAGCTAGAACAATTACGACGAGTACTGCTGACGCGAATTGAGTTAACTCCGGTAGCCGTTGCGCAGTTTCTTTATACACCGCAAGGAATCATTTTATTGCAGCGATTGGGGCAAATTATTCAAACCGAAGCGCGTCAACCAGGTTTTTATGCAATCCGCTCTGCGTTGATTTTAGCCGCTGCGACGCCGGATGGTTTAACGCTACTCAATGTATTGCGTCAGTTTCCCACACGTAGTATTCGCATTGATTTAACCCGCAGTTTACAAATTGCGGAACAACTCAACAGATTAGTCAACCAAACCGCGCAAGCGATCGCACTTGTTCAACAAGATGCGGTGAATGCTGCGATAGCGGAACCACTCGATTGGCAAATCCCTGACTTGCGCGAAAGAGGTCCTTGGAATTGGGAGCAACAAACACTTACGTTATTCGATCCGCGACGCGATCGCCGATTTCTAGTCGATTTGTATCTCCCGCTGATGCAAAAACCAGCACCAGTAATTGTGATTTCGCACGGTTTAGGATCGGATCGAACAAGTTTTATTTACTTAGCAACGCAACTCGCTTCTTACGGCTTTGCGGTGGCGGTTCCGGAACATCCTGGAAGTAATGCAGAACAATTGCGATCGCTTTTATCGGGAGTCGCTGCGGAAGTCGCCGAACCAAACGAATTTATCAACCGCCCGTTGGATGTCAGGTATTTACTCAATGAGTTGGAACGTTTGCGCATCGCTGACGCCCGTTTTAGAAATATCAATGTTCAGCAAGTGGGAGTGATTGGGCAATCGTTTGGCGGTTATACTGCGTTAGCACTTGCAGGTGCAGAATTAAACTTTGAACAATTGCAACAAGATTGTAATAGATTGCAAGATTCGCCTTTGTGGAATGTTTCGTTATTACTGCAATGTCGCGCCCTAGAGTTACCCAGAACAGGCTATGTTTTACGCGATCCGCGTGTCAAAGCTGCGATCGCCATTAACCCGATTACAAGTAGTGTTTTCGGTGAAGCCAGTATTCGTCAAATTGCTATTCCTGTGATGATTGTTAGCGGTAGTGCAGATACAATTGCGCCTACATTAGCTGAACAAATTCGTCCTTTTAGTTGGTTGACGACTCCTGATAAATATTTGGCGGTGATTGCAGGCGCTACGCACTTTTCCACAATTGGCGAAGCTGCGCCTGGTTCTGAACCCATCGCCGTACCACCACAAGTTATCGGTCCTACCCCAGAAGTTGCACGGTCGTATATGAGTGCGTTGAGCGTAGCATTTTTTCAAACCTATATCAATAACTTGCAGCAATATCGTCCGTATCTCAGTTCAGCGTATGCGCAAGCGATTAGTGAGAATTTATTACCACTAAGTTTAGTGCGATCGCTTTCCAATAGTCAGCTAGAACAATTTCTCCGCTAATGATGCTGCGGTTAGATGTCAAGAAATCCGAACAGCTATTAACCTTGTCTTTAGCTGTTATAGGAATTAGGGATAATATCGTTTTGCTTTAAAGTTTCTACAAATAGACCGCAGAGGAAGCAGAGGAAGCAGAGGAAGCAGAGGAAGCAGAGGAAGCAGAGGAAGCAGAGGAAGCAGAGGAAGCAGAGGAGAAATTAATTGTAGTTCTGATTCCAAGAGATGGGATAAAAGCTATCTATAGTGATAGTTCTCGACTTCTATAAATATTGTCATCGATTGAGTGTTACGTATCATTATATGAGACTAGAGAAATGAATAATATATTAATTGCAATTCTTGTCTTAGCTTTACTACTTGTTACTATTTTCTCGCCTTTTTCTGCTTTAGCTTTGTTAATGCTACTTCTATTAATTTCAGCTTTTGCTGGCATCGTTTGGAGTATACTAAGAACGCTGCTTTTTGGCGAGCCTAGTCGCAAGAATTAGTATGTTTAGCTGTGGCTTGAAGTTCAACAAACTCTACTCATCATAAAGGTTGTAGAGGAGTACTGACGACTCTGTTCTATTGTTTTTGGAAAATGGTATATTGAAATACAACAAAAATATATCTATTTGCTTAATTCTTATATAGTCAGTTAACAAATTCTGAACAAAATTCAGTAGGCTCGTCTAGAGGATATCTGAAAAAGGATTGATTCAAAACCTTTCTACTTTCCAGAGCTCGGCTTTCTAAAATTAAAGTCTCTTACGCGGGGATTTAGGAGAATATTGACAGCATCTTTAACACTCACATGACATGCTAAAACAACTCAATAAGTTCAATTGGGAATTATGGATGACGCATCTATTATCGATCCACTACTAGACGCTTTAAAGAATCCTGACGAGAAGGTGCGCAATTGGGCGACTCAGGAGTTATGGAAGCATTGGTTTGGACAAAAGGGTGTTTATGGATTACAGCTATTACAACAAAGTCAAGCGTTAGTTGAAGCGGGTAAAACCGAACAAGCCGAAGCGTTATTATCCGAAGTTATTGCAGCTGAACCTGATTTTGCCGAAGCGTGGAACCGACGTGCTGTATTGTATTACATCAATGGTCAGTATCAAAAGTCGTTAACAGATTGCGAAATGGTAGTTAAACTTAATCCAGTTCATTTCGGCGCGCTTCATGGTATGGGTTTATGTTATATCGCTTTAGGAAATTATAGTGAAGCAATTCGGGTTTTGCGTCGTGCTTTAGAAGTGCAACCGTATGCAATAGAAAATCAAAGGTTAATTTTGGAATGTACCGCACAACTTAGCTGAAAAGGAGATGATTTATTAATGGATAATATTATTCAGAGGGTAAATCGTCGGAAATTTTTACAATATGGTTCGTTGTTTATTGGTAGTAGTGTAGTTGCAGCTTGTACAAATAATCAGCCGCAAACAGAGACTTCCCAATCAACAAATCTCGACCGCGTCACTTTTGGAACGAACTGGGTCGCCCAAGCCGAACACGGAGGCTTTTATCAAGCGATCGCCACAGGAATTTATAAAGAACACGGCTTAGATGTCACGATTCAAATGGGTGGTCCGCAAGTACCCACAGGTACGCAGTTGTTAATGGGAAACGCGGTTGATTTCTTTATGGGGTACGGTGTCGATGCTGTCAACGCGGTTGCAGAAGGAATACCGAAAATTACCGTAGCGGCAATTTTTCAAAAAGATCCCCAGTGTCTTATTGCGCATCCTAACACAGGAGTGGACTCAATAGAAGACCTCAGAGGCAGACCAATTTATATATCTTCGTCGGCAAATGTGACGTACTGGCCTTTATTAGCCGCAAGATTTGGTTTTACCGACGATCAAAAGCGTCCCTATAACTTTAATCCTGGTCCATTTCTGGCAGATAAACAATCGGCACAGCAAGGATATATCACGTCTGAACCTTTTGCTATTGAGCAACAAGGGGGATTTACACCTGTTGTCTTTTTATTAGCAGATTATGGTTATATTCCTTATTCAACAACTATTGAAACGAAGCGCGAATTAGTCGAAAATAATCCTGATCTAGTTCAACGCTTTGTCGATGCATCGATTAAAGGGTGGTATAGCTATTTAGAAAACCCAGCACCAGGAAACGAATTAATTAAACAAGCTAACCCAGAAATGACCGACGAGCAAATTGCTTACGGAATTCAAAAAATGCAAGAATACGGCATTATTAAGTCTGGCGAAGCAGAGCAGCTGGGAATTGGGTCGATGACTGAGGAGCGATGGCAATCCTTTTTTGAAAGTATGACACAAGCAGGTGTTTTTAAACCGAATATCGCATACGAACGAGCATTTACCTTGCAATTTGTCAATAAAGGCGTGCAGGCTTATCGCAGTTAGAAGGGTAAGGGAATTTAAGAAAATTCCGTTAGTTTAAAACTTAATAGGTAAGGCATATTTTGCCTTTGATTTAACTAACGATAATTTGGTATTCCTGCTTACGGTAGAGTGACGCCGGATAGAATATGGTTGGTAATTATCGATCAATTGATAGCCAATGACTCTTCCCGCAATTCGGCTAAATCAGATCAGTAAGGTTTATGGTAACGGTACCATAGCTTTGCAAAACATGAATTTAGCAATTCAGGATGCTGAATTTGTCAGTTTAGTCGGTCCATCTGGTTGTGGTAAAAGTACCGTATTGCGGATTATCGCTGGCTTGGGACAAATGAATTCTGGCAGCATCGAGTGGGGGATTAGCGATCGCAAACTGGCGTATGTCTTTCAAGAAGCCGCATTAATGCCCTGGGCAACGGTGCAAGAAAACGTGCATTTGCCGTTAAAATTAGCTGGGACGCCTAAAAAGTATAGAGAAGTCTTAGTACAGCAAGCAATTCAACGGGTGGGATTGAGTGGATTTGAACGCAGCTATCCTCGCGAGTTATCGGGTGGGATGAAAATGCGGGTGTCGATCGCGCGTGCTTTAGTCACAAAACCAAATGTGTTATTGATGGATGAACCTTTTGGGGCGCTTGATGAAATTACGCGGAGTAAGCTGAATCGCGACGTACTCGATTTGTGGAGTCAGCACCGTTGGACGGTGGTTTTTGTAACGCACAATATTTATGAAGCGGTTTATCTTTCTAATCGCGTCATTGTAATGGCGGCGCGCCCTGGGCGTGTTGTTGCAGATATTAGCATTAAAGCACCGTATCCGCGTAGTGAAGAATTTCGCACGTCTTTGCTGTATAACGAATACTGTCGCGAAGTTTCGCAATGCCTGGAAGCAGCCATGAATGAATCGCCGTTACAACGCGATCGCAGTGCAATCGCCCAACCAATATAGTAGACAATGACTATTCTCCGTCGCCGCCAATCCTCTTCAGTTAACGCGCAGGGCATATCGATTGATGTTGTCGCGCCAATTGTAGTGGGAATTCTAGCGTTGGTGGGGTGGGAAATTGTTGTGCGCGTCACAGGTTTACCACCGTATTTACTGCCTGGACCCATATTAGTATTGCAAACATTAATTAATGATTGGCATGAACTGTTTGCTTCGTTGTTAGTTACGTTGCAAATTACTGTTGTTGCGTTTGTCGCCGCAGCAGTGTCAGGATTGTTGATTTCGATTTTGTTTACGCAGAGTAAGTGGATTGAGAAAAGTTTGTTTCCGTATGCGGTGATTTTGCAAACAACTCCGATCGTGGCGATCGCACCTTTAATTATTATTTGGTTAAGAAACAACACGTTTGCAGCGTTAGTTGTTTGTGCGTGGATTGTGGCGTTTTTTCCGATTGTTTCTAACACGACGCTGGGGCTAAATAGTGTCGATCGCAATTTGGTGAATTTGTTTCAACTGTATAAAGCTTCCAAATGGCAAACGTTGCTGTATTTGCGTTTACCGAGTGCTATGCCGTATTTTTTGGGCGGGTTGCGCATTAGTGGCGGTTTGGCGTTGATTGGTGCGGTGGTGGCGGAGTTTGTCGCGGGAACAGGTGGGGCGCGATCGGGAATTGCATATCGCATTTTGATATCGAGTTACAATTTGCAGATTCCGCGTATGTTTGCGGCGTTGTTGTTGACGACGGGGTTAGGGGTGGCGATTTTTGTGGGGTTGACAGCTTTGTCAGAGTGGGTGTTGGGGAAATGGCATGAAAGTGCGGTGAAGCATGAGAATTAGGGTTGATGCAAAGAGGTAATTGGGAATGACGAGTACGGCGGTTAAGGTTGATTGGGAAGTTTTTGTTGCTGCGTTGGCGGGAGTTGAGGTGATTACTGATGCGGCGCAGGTGGCGAAGTTATCGCAGGATTATCATACTTTTAGTCCAATTTTGCAGCATCAGCTGGCGGGGAAGGTAGGGGATATTGTGGTGCGCCCTGCTACGGAGGCGGAGGTATTGCGGGTGGCGGCGGCGTGCGCGCAGTATCGCGTTCCGGTGACGGTACGAGGTGCGGGAACAGGTAATTATGGGCAATGCGTACCGTTGCATGGTGGTGTAATTTTAGATATGTCGCGGATGCAGCGAATTCTCTGGATTGAGAAGGGTGTGGTACGGGTGGAAGCGGGGGTGAAGTTGGCGGCGTTGGATAAAACAGCGCGGGAAAGCGGTTGGGAAATTCGCATGGCACCTTCTACGTATCGTACGGCTACGATTGGCGGATTCGTTGCAGGTGGTAGTGGGGGAATTGGTTCGATTACGTATGGACAGTTGCGCGATCGCGGTAATCTTTTGGCGCTAAAAGTGGTGACGCTAGAAGATGAACCTCGCGCGATCGAGTTGCGCGGTGATGACGTACAAAAAGTGAATCACGCTTGGGGTGTGAATGGCATTATTACTGAGTTAGAAATTCCGCTGGCGCCTGCTTATCCTTGGGTGGAATTGATTGTCACGTTTGATGATTTTATGACTGCTGCCCATTTTGGACAAGCTTTGGGTGATGCGGATGGAATGGTTAAGAAATTAATTACAGTTTTTGCATCGCCAATTCCTAGTTACTTTGCAGCATTGCGTCAATACATTTCTGAGGAAGCTCACGCAGCTTTTTTGATCGTTGCTGAATCAAGTTTAGAAGTACTGCCAGGGTTGATTCAAGAATATGGCGGAAAATTGACTTATCAAAAGTCAGCGCAGGATGCTGGTAAGGGTGTGAACTTAGGAGAATTTACTTGGAATCACACAACACTACACGCGCGTAGCGTCGATTCATCAATTACGTATTTACAAAGTTTGTTTCCCGCAGATAAATCATTACAAACTGTCGAGCAGATGTATCGTTATTTCGGCGATGAGGTAATGATGCATTTAGAATTTATTCGAGCTAATGGTGTCGTTGTTCCTGCGGCGTTGCAACTTGTGCGCTACACAACCGAAGAACGGTTAAATGAGATTATTCGCTATCACGAAGCTAACGGCGTGTTTATTGCCAATCCGCATACATATATTATTGAAGATGGCGGACGCAAACAAATGGACCCCGAACAGCTAAAGTTTAAACAAATGGTCGATCCTTATGGATTGATGAATCCTGGTAAGATCAAAGCTTTGATGGCGAGTTAAGTCGTTAGTCATGGAAGGCTTTATCTCACTCGCGTGCGTAACATTCTGATACAGCTGTGATTGACATTGATGGTTCTCATGGAGAAGGCGGCGGACAAGTTCTACGGACTTCACTGAGTTTAGCTGCAATTACTGGTCAAGCAGTCCGCATTGAGCACATTCGGGCGAGACGTCAAAAACCTGGATTGGCGGCTCAGCATTTGACTGCGGTGCGCGCAGTTGCAGCACTTTGTCATGCAAAGTTAACAGGTGACACATTGGGTTCAATGTCACTAGAGTTTATTCCTCAGAGTGCTGTACAAGCTGGTCAATATCACTTTGATGTTACCGCAGCACAAGCAGGTGGTTCCGCAGGTGCGGTGACTTTGATATTGCAAACAATTCTTTTACCATTAGCGATCGCACCAGGTGATTCTTCGGTAACGCTACGCGGCGGAACTCATGTTCCTTTTAGCCCACCTTTCACATATATTGAACAGGTTTACTTACCGCTATTGCATCAACTGGGAATAGCAGCAGAGGTAAAACTCAACGCCTGGGGTTGGTATCCCCAAGGTGGAGGTGAGGTGCAATTACTAGTTCGCGGTAACAGTCAACTGCGTGAAATTAATTTACTAGAAAGAGGCGAATTGCAGCATGTACGTGGATTAGCGGTAGTCACCGAATTACCTTCACACATTCCGCAACGCATGGCAAGTCGCGCTGAAAATCTGTTGCGTCAAGCGCATCTAAAAGCGACTGTAACACCGTCGCGCGAAAAGGGAATTGCCCCTGGTGCAGGGATTTTTCTGACTGCTGAGTATGCAAATACTCGTGCTGGATTCAGTGCATTAGGGCGTGTAGGTTTAGCAGCTGAGAAAGTTGCAGAAATGGCGTGTGCAGAGTTATTGAATTTCCACGACACAGGCGCACCTGTTGATGTTCACTTAGCAGATCAGTTACTGTTACCCGCAGCGTTAGCTATGCAACCAAGTCAATATCGAGTTGCAGAAATTAGCACTCATTTGACGACGAATGCATGGGTAATTGAACAATTTGGTGTAGCGCGAGTGCATATTGATACAAGTGAGAAGGTAGTTGCGATCGCACCTTCACCTTAAATTCCTATTTTGAAATCGTATAAGCCCAAATTTCAAATTTGGCTCGAGAAGAAAGTATATTTTTTTGATTAGGTAATCTGAAATCTTGCAGCATTCTCAGTTTAGCCATACAGCCCGCCTGAGAATCAATATCTTTAGCTGATAGATCAAGCCCACTCAAAGTGGACTGAATCAGCTTTTCAGTCTGATAAATCAGACTTTGCAGGGCGAGCAATCGGGTAACAGATGAAAATGGTGCAAGATCTGAATAATGGGTAATTTAGAAAGCTAATCAAAGTTTACTAATCGCCAATAGCTACTCATTACCAATAACCAATTACCTGTTACCAACCATATGTCACCACCACTTATTTTGACACTCAAACTCGATCGCATAACCTTTGAATTTTTCAATGAATTGCGCCAGCAGCACTTTCCACCAGAAAGAAACTTCCTTCCCGCACACATCACGCTATTTCATGCACTTCCAGGTGAAGCAGAACTATCAATTCAGCAGACTTTACAAAACCTCTCTCTGGAGACTCCACCATTACCTCTACTTTTCTCACAGCCGCGCTTTTTGGGTAAAGGTGTCGCTGTAGAAGCGCAATGTTCTGAGTTGGTTCAACTGCGTCAACAGCTTGCTGCAACTTGGAATATGTGGTTAAGCAAGCAAGATCAACAGCGATATCAACCGCACGTCACAATTCAAAATAAAGTGACATCAGAAGAAGCGCGTCAACTTTATAACCAGCTTGTCAGTAGTTGGGACTCTCTTAACGGATATGGAGAGGGGCTGTTACTCTGGTATTACAAAGGTGGACCTTGGGAGTTAGCAGGTGAATTTAACTTTGAACGCGATGCGATCGCTTAAATTGTAGAAATGATGCACAGTTTCATTCCACCACAACGATTTTTTCCTTATCTGACTTGGACTGACATTCAAGCAATGCCAAATAAACAGGATGTCGTCTTAATTCAACCTGTCGGCGCTATTGAACAACATGGTCCGCATTTACCATTAATTGTCGATGCTGCAATTGGCGTAGCAGTTCTCGGAAAAGCCTTGGAAAAACTCGATGCGAGTATTCCCGCATATGCGTTACCGACATTGTACTACGGTAAATCAAACGAACATTGGCATTTTCCTGGAACGATCGCCCTCAGCGCCCAAACGTTAATATCAACATTAATTGAAATTGCCGAAAGCCTTTATCGGGCAGGATTTCGCAAACTTGTCTTGATGAACTCGCACGGCGGACAACCGCAAGTTATGGAAATTGTCGCCCGCGATTTGCACGTCAAGTATGAAGATTTTTTAGTATTTCCGCTATTTACCTGGCGCGTTCCGCACGCTGTTAACGAATTACTTTCGCCTAAAGAACAGCAATTAGGAATTCATGCAGGCGATGCAGAAACAAGTTTGATGCTATCAATTTTGCCCGAACAGGTGAAGATGCAAGCCGCAGTTGCAGAATACCCAGAATTGCCAGAAGATAGTTTACTTTCAATGGAAGGTAAGTTACCTTTTGCGTGGACAACTCGCGATTTGAGTCAGAGTGGTGTATTAGGCGATCCGACAGTTGCGACGAAGGAAAAAGGCGATCGCATCTTGGAATCTGTCTCGGATGGTTGGGTAAAAGCGATCGCAGACATCTATAAGTTTCGTCAGCCACAAGCTTGGCATAATAGAAACAGTAACCTTTAATCGGGTTTTTTGTTGTATTTATATTACAAAAAGATTGACATGAAGTTAGCAGATAATCAAATAACTCGTGTATATCACCAGGAAGATATTCAGCAGATTTTACAAATCGCGATTTCTCGCCAAGCGCACGAAGGCGAATTTACACGCGAACAGTTAATAGAAATTGCAGCTGAATTGGAAATTACGCCAGAGTGTTTGCAAGCAGCAGAAAAAGAGTGGTTATTACAGCAAACTGAGGCACAAAAGCGCCAAGCTTTCAATACGCATCGTCGCCGTAAATTACAAAAGAGCTTTGGTAATTATGCTATTATTAATTCTTTTTTCTTACTTCTGAATTTTATCAGTGCAGGCGAACTTTCTTGGTCGTTATATATTGCTTTATTTTGGGGTGCATGGCTTGCATTGAACGCCTGGAACACTTACCAAACTCAAGGCGAAGAATACGAAAAAGCTTATCGCCGTTGGTATCGCAGCCGCCAAATCAAACAATCTGTAAATTCCTTACTCGATCGCTGCCTTAAAGCTTGGCAAAAATGAGGAAACGCTAAGCATTCTTTAGTTTATGAAAAACATAGCTTGTTGTCCAATAAATAAATAAAGGGATAGCGATCGCGTGAACTAATAAAACACTCGTAGCTACTCCCAAAGCTTGCCCGTGAATTCCAATCAGCAATGCTACGCTAAAGATAGTTGTAAATAAGATATTCCAGTATAAATCCAAATTAGGTTTGCCTACAGCGACGAGTAATAGCGAAGCAGCATCAGCAAACGCGCGGGGAATAGCAGATAAACAAATTAGCATTAAAATAGGAATTGCTACTACCCATTGCTGACCAAAAACAATCGGCACATACAAGGGAGCTAAGCTTGTTTGTAGAAGAACTAAAGGGATAATAATTGAGGCGATCGCTTTGCGGCTATGCGCATAGTGTTTTTTAAGTTCTAACTGATTCGCTCTTGCAGCACATAAATGGGGAAATAAAGCTGTATTTAGAACAGTAATAAAGCTCAAACTAATTCCTAATCCTGCATTGAATCCAAAGAAATATAATCCTAATTCTTTGATTCCTAAAAAACGACCAACTATTAAATAATCTAAGTTATTTCTGAGTGTTTTGAGTAAGTGCGTACCGAAAATATTTTTACCAAAAACAAAGAACTCTTTCCAATATTTGGTTGTCATATTTTTTGTTGGACGCCATGAATGATAATGGTGGTAAATAAAAATGTCAATAGGTGCAACGAAAACCCAAGATAATACAAACGACCACACTCCCATACCTAAAACGGCAAAAATGCCCAGTAGGCTATAGCTAGAAAAGTTTTTAAGTGTGTTGTTAATGGCACAGACTTTCAGTTTATTTTCTTTTTGGATCAGAATACATTGAATTGCGGCTATGGGCCAAAGCAAATAAGGAACTGCTGCTACACAGATTGGAAGAATTAATCGAGTTTCATTGTAAAACCAAGCAATAGGAAAAGCAGCGAAACACTGAAGAATAAAGATACTTATATAAATAATCCAATTTAACCAATATGCCGAATTACATAACTGCTTGATATCTGTATCAGATTGAATAATTTTTGCACCGATTCCTACTTCCATTAGTATTCGTGCAAATTCATTAATTGTTGTAACAATTGCGATTAAACCGTAGTCATAAGGTGTTAAAAAGCGCGCCGCGATCGCTGTGATACCTATCCGAAAAACTCGCGTAATTATTTCTGCACTACTTAGCCAGCCTAGATTAGAAATAAACTGGTTAGACAGCTTTTGTCTTAACTTATTAATAGGTTGTTCAATAAAACTCACTAGCTTTCTAACCTCCAGAAATTATGAGAATCTTGAATCGGTAATATTGTGTAGTTTTTTTGCAATTGATTTCGTAATTCCTGGGAAGGTCTGTATAAAAAGATATCGGTAGCGTCGGTCGAAATTTCTGAGATACTTTGTGTTAGTAAATGCAACCGCACATCGGGATTTAACATATAGCTAAGCGATAATACATAACCGAAACTTACCCCAGGATCGCTGATGACAAGTGGACGATGCGCTTGATTAATGATGCGGGCTATTTGTGGATTATCGTAGCTATCGTATTTATTCCACCAAGCCACTGCTTGAGAACTAGCAACGCAAGATACAATTCCACCTGATATCAGTACAACCGTAATGATTCGCCATAGCTGGCGTCGTACCGAATTAGCAGAGATGATTTGAGTTGCGATCGCAAAAGCAACCGCTAGATGAATACCTAAGTAGCAAGGTATGAGATATCGACTAACACTCGATCGCCGTCCTCCCCAAAGTAAATCGGGTAAAACTAAGGCTAATGCAGTGACTCCGACTAACGTCAAAACGAATAGCCAAATTTGTTGTGGCGATCGCTTGCAGATGAAATAAATTGAATATAGTTCTAAAACTAAAACAGGTAAAGTTAAATAAATTGTATTCGGATGATAACTAAAGTTTAAATCTAAAAAAATCGAACTA
The DNA here is from genome assembly GCF_002939305.1 of Chroococcidiopsis sp. TS-821. Taxonomy (NCBI): domain Bacteria; kingdom Bacillati; phylum Cyanobacteriota; class Cyanophyceae; order Chroococcidiopsidales; family Chroococcidiopsidaceae; genus Chroococcidiopsis; species Chroococcidiopsis sp. TS-821. The sequence continues at coordinate 355,006 of NZ_MVDI01000003.1, forward strand.
AAATTTACCATCCACTGTTGTATCAAAGCTGGCAATGATAAATCAATTGCTGTCCAACTTGCTATGTTGCCTACTGCTAGTAAGTGAATAATAATAATTAACATCCAAGGAGAAAAAGCTACAAATCCTAGAAAGCAGGAAAATAAATAATCTCTAAAAACTCTAGTGAGTTTAAACTTCTCATTAGCTAATACGTATATGCCATGCCCAAGCATGATAAAGATAGAAAATGTAAATGAATAAAGACCAGTAATTACTGTTAATGCATACATTTTCCAACTTAACTTGGATTTTAGCCGTATTGCACGCAGTAAAGTAGCACTAGAAAGCAAAATTGTAACCGTCCATAAGCTATATTCTCGTGCTTCTTGGGCATACAGTACGTGAAATGGCGAAACTGCCATTAATACAATAGCTACCCAACCAACCATGGGCGTTTTAAATAATTCTAGGCATAACCAATAAAGACAAGGAAAAATAAGTAGGCTAATAAAAGCTGATAAACTTCTTATTATTGCTACTGACTGACCTAATCTTTGCATCCAAAAGCGAGCAATGAAGAAATATAAAGGTGGATGCTGTGGAGCTTCAGTTGCTAACGAATATGCTGTATTTAGTAAGCTTTTTTCTGAATTAATTTGTTGATATTTCTGTAGTTCTTGAATGCTAATTTCCCGATCATTAAATACCTGTTGCACGACTTCAGACTGTCTGTATCCTGAAACTCGTAACGATGTAATCGTTTCATCGTACCAGTAAATTTTTTGATCGAGATTAGTAAATCTAAAAAATAAGCCTATTAAGAATAACACTACAATTCCATAAGAAACCCAATTGTATATCAAAGTTTTATTAATATATAAGTTTATACCTCTTTTAACCTTGAGGACGAATAGCATAAGTAGCACCAAGTTGAGTAAATTTTTTGGTAATATCAGGCGAAAAAAGTTGCATCAAAAACCATTTTGCAAAGTAGCGTTGCGTTGTTCTACTAAGTAAAATTTTGGGGTGTAAGCGTACTGCTAGCTGTAGATTTTGTCCAATCTGTTTGATATCTTCAGCACTGGTAACTTGAGTTAAACGTAACCCTGTCAAATATTGATAAAGATGAGCTAAATTTTGGTTCTTTAACGATTGCAAGTGGGGTGGCGCCGCCGCAAAAACCGAATCAATCACAGCTAAAAGACGCGTTTCCATCAATGCAACCTGCGCGGAGGCGGAAGTCGGTGACTGACGATAGAACACTTGCGCCGCCGGAACCACGACAAACTCGACCAGCTTCGCCAAACGCACAAACAACTCCCAATCTTCACCATGCGTTAGCGTTGCGTCAAAGCCACCAACCCGTTCCAACGCATGACGACGCACCAGTGGGTTAGAACCGCACAACAAGAAATTGCGCACTAGCAATTGCGAATACACATTACCTTCGTACCACACTGGTGATGCGGGATGAATCATCGTCGCCGACTCATTCATCACACACGTCCAACTATACGCCACTGCGGCATTGGCGTGTTGTTCTAACGCTGCAACTTGACACTCAAGTTTGTCTTGACGCCACAAGTCATCTGCGTCTAAAAAGGCAATGTACTCGCCTTGGGCGCGGGCGATACCGCGATTGCGCGCTACGGAAACTCCGGCGTTGGCGTAGCGATACACTTGCATTCGTGGTTCTTGGACTCGGCTGAGTAATTCCACTGTGCGATCGCAACTCCCGTCATCGATGACGATTAGTTCCCAGTCGCCAAAGCTTTGTTGTTGGACGCTAGCGATCGCCGCGACGATTGTGCGCTCTGCATTGTATGCTGGTACTATTACTGTTACTTTTGGCATAAATAAGTAGCAATTAGCTAGAAGCGAGCATTTGAACTAAAAGCTTTTTTAATTGCATTGTGTTTACTACCATGTCGCTATCGTGATAACGAAGTGCGGTGTAAGGCGAGTAACATTGAAGGTATCCGTACTGAAAACCTAAACCCCGTGCTAAGTTAGCAAAACACGGCGATACAGATACACCAAATAGTTCAATTAAAGTCAGGTTTTGTGCAAAAATAATGTTTGTTATACCTGCACCATGCGGAGCCACAACCATTGTTGCTTGTGCAAATAATCTTACTTCGTCATCGAAGTTCATTTCTTCAAGAACGTAGGCAACAAAACCAAAATTTGCCAACGTTGCAATAACATCATCTTCATTAATAATTCGTCTTCCTTGCGCCTGACGACGAGAGATGAATATTCTAGATGAAAAATGCCGATTCGTTTTAGTAAGGTTACTCAGCATCCGTTCGCGAAGCCAACGACTAGCTGAAGGTGCTTCAACGCTATATACTTTGTCATAATGCCGTCGAAATGAGGAAATAATTAATTTTTTAACTCGCAACCTTGATTTATTCCATTGAATGCAGTCTTCTGGTTGATATCCTAGAAGCTTGAGTGAATCTATTTGCCATGCAGTAGGATGAGCATCAATAATTAACTTAGGCTTTATGCCTGTTTGTTGCTGATAAAACTCAATTCCTTCTAAGCGCGTTAAACAATCTATAATCCAGTGCCAATAATTTTGGCTCCAAGCGTTTATTAATGAACAAGCAGTATCTATTTCTGGAGTATTCTCAGCTAAGAAACTTTTTATAACTAAAGCCCGTATAGCCACACTACCCTCTAAATGGCTTTCCTGGCAATGATATGGAGTTGTTGTTTCTAGAATGATATTTTGATTTACATCAAAGCCGACGGCAGCTGGTCCAGCTAAGTAGGCATCATTAATTTCACATACAAAAGGCGGTTCAATTTTAATAATGAATGGCTGAATTTGATTGTTAATAGTTGCCATTCTTTCTAAGGTTTTTGGCTCATCAGCAATCACTATTTCTTGATGACTAAAATGCGATAAATGATATTTTTCTGGACTACTGAATAAGGTTTCTCTCGTAACAAGAGTCAAACCGAGTTTTTGATAAATATAAAATATCGGTTTGCGCAGGAAAGACTTTATCTGAATTCGATAAAGTATCTTAAGGCGGTTTATGACCTTATTTAATTGTAGTTGGAATGAGATGAAAAATAGCATTGATAGTAAAATTAATTAGTAATTAAAAGATACTTTATTGCCACGTTTTTCGCTAATAGAAATTAAAAGATAATTAGCCAGTTTGTATGAAAAGCACTTCACCAAGAGTAGCTTGAATACTAAAATTTGCGTTCGGTTACCTAACAATGTTTTTGGATAGATACGAATGGCTTGACACAGCATTTGTCGCGCTTGCTTGACATCATTGTGATTAGCAGCATGCTTTAGATATAACCCTGTCAAATATTGATAAAGATGAGCTAAATTTTGGTTCTTTAACGATTGCAAGTGGGGTGGCGCCGCCGCAAAAACCGAATCAATCACAGCTAAAAGACGCGTTTCCATCAATGCAACCTGCGCGGAGGCGGAAGTCGGTGACTGACGATAGAACACTTGCGCCGCCGGAACCACGACAAACTCGACCAGCTTCGCCAAACGCACAAACAACTCCCAATCTTCACCATGCGTTAGCGTTGCGTCAAAGCCACCAACCCGTTCCAACGCATGACGACGCACCAGTGGGTTAGAACCGCACAACAAGAAATTGCGCACTAGCAATTGCGAATACACATTACCTTCGTACCACACTGGTGATGCGGGATGAATCATCGTCGCCGACTCATTCATCACACACGTCCAACTATACGCCACTGCGGCATTGGCGTGTTGTTCTAACGCTGCAACTTGACACTCAAGTTTGTCTTGACGCCACAAGTCATCTGCGTCTAAAAAGGCAATGTACTCGCCTTGGGCGCGGGCGATACCGCGATTGCGCGCTACGGAAACTCCGGCGTTGGCGTAGCGATACACTTGCATTCGTGGTTCTTGGACTCGGCTGAGTAATTCCACTGTGCGATCGCAACTCCCGTCATCGATGACGATTAGTTCCCAGTCACCAAAACTTTGTTGTTGGACGCTAGCGATCGCCGCGACGATTGTGCGCTCTGCATTGTATGCTGGTATTATTACTGTTACTTTTGGCATTTTAACTGTTATAAATGTAGAGTGATTGAGTTAATGCCTTAAACAAACTTTTAATGTGCAACACTCAATAATGACTTTTCAATTCCATTAATCATGTTGTCTAAACTAAAATGAGATAAAATGTGTTGACGACACCTTTCACCAAACGCAGGATCGCGATCGCGCCAATCAATTATTTGAGTTAGAGTTTCTAATAAAGCTTGTTCATCTCCTGGCGCAAAAAGTTCTTTCTCAAACTCTGCGGTTAAAATTTCAGGGATTCCTCCAGTGCGGCTAGCGACGACAGGAGTTCCACAAGCCATTGACTCGATGATGACTCTTCCAAACGGTTCAGACCACAAACTAGGTACGACTGTAACATCGCTAACTTGATAAACAGCAGTAGTATTCGTTACATGACCAAGAAAATTTACGTCACTTGCTACGCCTAAGTCGATTGAAAGTTGTTCTAAAGATTTTTGATACTCTTCACCCGCTTCAATGCTAGCGTGTGCTACAGGTTTTCCAGCAATTAATAGTTTAGATTTCACTCCCTTTTTTACAAGTAAAGCAAAAGCCTTGATTAATATTTCTATTCCCTTTTCTTTATCAAGTCTGCCCACATAGGAAATAACCCTAGTATCCTCAGAAATATTCCACTGCTGTCTAATCGCCGAAAAATTTTTAGAAGGTTGATAGGTTTCGCGATTAATACCTACATGAACAATATCAATTTTCTCCTCCTGCAAACCAGTAGCCAGCCAATCTAACTTTGTTTGCTGTGAAAGTGCAATAAACTTATTAACACCTTTTAAGCTCAGTGCGTGCGGACGACCAAAGTTTATTGTATGTGGTGGTAGTTGCAAGTAACAAACAAAAGGAATTTGTTTAACCAAAGACAATAAATAACCAAAAACAACATCATGATAGCGATTGCTGTAAATTACGCTATTTTTACGGATTGGTACTTTAAAAATATCGCTAAAAAACTTCAAACTATATTTAATAGTACTGCGGTCAAGAAGAAAACTATTAACTTTAATTAAATGGCTGCAAAATTCTTGGTACTGCTTAATTAAATTACCTTCTTCTAAATACAGTAAGCTAATTTCATGTCCGCGCGCCGCCAGACCTCGGCAAACATCTAATAAAATTAACTCTTGTCCGCCCCGTTGTGAAGATGGTTGATTTTCTAAAACAATAACGTGCATACAGTAAGCCTCAATTTTTTTCTAAAATCTTTGCTCAATATTTTTTAAAAAAGTTCAAATATATTCTTTAAAAGCAATACCTAACATGACTAAACCCAACCAATAAAGATGAACGATATATGAGATATCAATAACAGAGCTAAAAATAAATAAAACTAAGATTATACTCATGCCAACTTTGGCAGTATTACTTTTTTGAACCTTAAAAAGCAAGTCAAGAAAACTGCAAAACAAAGGAACGGCGAAAGCCAAGAAACCAACTATTCCACGAATAAATAAAAGACCAACCCATGTATGATGAGTGCCAATTCCTGGAGTATTTAGCCAAGGAGTGACAACACCATGACCCCAAATAGGAGCTTCATACCAACGATCTAATGCTAAATTGACTAAAAGACCTCTTACTTCTGAGGAACTAGCGCGAAAGCTATCAAACTGTTCCCGAGAAGTTTGAATCGAATTAACTAGTTGAGGAGTAAAAATACTTGTAACGAAACTTGCTATTGCTAAGATAATGTATGTAATTGGTTGAGCCAGCTTTCCTAAAAACCAAACAAGTGCGATTACAACAGGTAAACATAATATAGCCGCGCGGGAAAATGAGCCAATAATCATAGCGATCGCACCAGCTACGCCAAGAATTTTCCATTTAGAGTTTTGCTCTTGAAGCGTAAGAAAAAAATAAACATTAGCGATCATTCCTAATTCAGGACACCAAGGCGCAAACAATTTTAATCGCAGTAGATTAGTTCCATATTCAATTTCATAAAAGTCTACAGAATAAAGTTCATCCGATCCACCTCCTAGAATTGCTAGAGGAGAAATATACTCAATATGAGGTAATTGCAATATGACAATTAAACAAGAAATCGCGGCAAAGACTAAACTTTGTAAGCAAATAATACAGGCGGCGCGATAAAGAATTTGAGGTCGGATATTGAGACAGCCAATCAAGGGAAACAAAGCTAAAAGTGCATATTGTCTAGCCCAATTGTTAATTGACGAGAAGATAGTTTTTGTGAGTCCGAGGTCAAAGTCTATATGACCCATAATTAAAGCAAGCTCTAAGAGCAACATCGAAGCAATCCATACCCAGATTGACAAAGGAATTGTAATTTTGTTAGCTGATGAATTTTGTGCTTGCTGCCAAATTTGCTTGCATAGATAAAGTGTTAAAAGCCAAGCGATCGCAGGAATAAAGATATACTGCGCCCCTAGAAAGTAAAGCCCATAAGTTCCGATTGCAGAATACCAGATTACTTGCTCTACAAAATTTTGTGGTTTCATATTAAATTTTCATAAATTTCCCAAACTTAAGCCTCAGACTTTTTAGCTTTATTCGCTATTTTCCGATGTTGGTGTAGTCCAAGTAATGCTACTCCTGTAGTTGCAAAAACAGAGCCTAAGGTTGCACCAAGTAAAACAAACTCTTTTTTAGGCCAACTAGCATTTTCTGGTAATTTAGGAGGCGTAATAACCTGCACAAGTGGATATGAGCCAAAAGCATTCGATTTACCTATATCTAAGCGGGTTAACGTGGAGGAAAACACTGCCTCACTAACTTGTAAATCCCGCTTGAGAGCATCTAAAACAGCTTCTTTTTGTGCTAATTGGTTAAGTCTATCTTGGAGTTGAGCAATCTGTTGCTCGGTTGCTTGTGCTTGCGCCTGAAATCCTTTTTGTTCTGCTTGAGTGGTGACTAATTGTTGAAAAAGACTTTCGCGGGCAGAATCAGAATTAGTACTATTAAGACTCAGTTGATGTAAAACTGCTTGGCTGACAGGTTTTCCTAAAAGATAGCGACTGCGATCGAGTAAAGCTGTTTGCGCAGCGTCTTTTTTAGCCTTCTCTGTGACTAACTGGGGGTTATCTGGTAAGAATTTTGCTTCCAAAACGCTTAAGTTGGCACTCGCTTCGCTATAGTCTTTTAAGTTTTGCTGAAAGATTTGATCTGTTTGTAAGGTGAAGGCATCGACAGCTTCTAAATCTGATAAGTTTAAACTTGCTGAAAGTTGACTTAAACGAGCATTAGCTTGCTGTTGTTGAGCTAAAATTTCCACTCTTTGTTTGCGCAACTGTTCGATATTATTAGAAAGGTCTTTGAGTTGATCGTTAGAGTTTAAACCTGAATCAGCTTTATAACTCGAAAGTCGCTGCTGCGCAGTTTCTAATTTTTTCCACGAGTCACTCAACGCAGTTTGAAAACCTGCTTCTCTGTGCAATGCCTCTTCACTTCTTAACTCGTTAAGTTTAACTTCAAAAGCGCGATAAAAAGCTAAAGATTTATTCTGTGCTTCTTCAGGAGTTGCACCTCTAAAATCGACTGTCATTATAGTTGTGCCATCGATTATTCTAATCCGCGGTGTGCCAAACTTTGCTAAAGGCATATTTAGCTGTTTAGCTGCTGCACTTAGAACAGGTTCACTTTGGGCAATAAATTTGTAATTCTCTCTTGGATCTCGAGTTGAACTTGCATAGGGTGATGAATTTTCATAAGAAGCTTGTCCAATATTTGGTAAGTTGACATTTGCTGCCGATCCGGCTTCTGGTAAAGTAATTGCAGAGTGACTTGTATAAGTTGGTGGTACAAGCTTCAAATAAAGCAAAGCTACAATGCCAAATGCAGCGTTGGCTAATAACCCTAAAAGGATATAACGTTGCCAAAAGTTTTGTTTGAGGGTTGATTTTGGAAAAGATTTGGGGATGATTACAGAACCAGCCATGAAAAAACCTCTCTAAAATATGGCTACTAACGGTAAGAGAATTTATGAGTGATTTGAGGTTGATTTCTCTCTATTTTGTATTGTGGCGATCGCCTAAAATTTGTACCTAAACTAATCGCTGAAGTTGGTTTTAGCCAAGTGGCTGAACGTTTTAATTCAGTTCGCTTTAAATTGTGAAGTTCTTGCGGCTTTCCTTGAGGAGAATTAACGGGTAAAACATGAAGTCTTTCTTGCTTATTAATAAGGAGAGCTTGCGGATTCTGATTCACCAAAAACTTTTGTTTTAATAGTAACCAGAAAAAGGGTAAATCATCTATTAAGTATCGCTGCCAAAGTCTTTGTGGTTCGCACAATAATCGATGAAACCATTCTAAACCAAGATTACTCATCCATTTAGGAGAGCGTTTTAATTTACCTGCTTCAAAATCGATGGTAGCACCCAAAGCCAAAAAAATTTTGATATTTGATAATTTGTGTTTATATTTATAAATCCATTTTTCTTGTTTTGGCGCACCTAATCCTACTGCTAATACAGTTGCATTGGTCTGATTAATCATTTTTATAATTTCTTGGCATTCTTGTTCATTGCTTTCAAAGCCAAAAGATGGAGAATACGCGCCTACAATAATATTTCTGCCAATTTTTTTGTTAATATTCTCTTGAGCTTTTTTAGCTACATTTTTCCCTGCTCCTAAAAGAAATATTTTGATATTTTCATTATTTTTGTGAAAACTGTAAAATTTAGGAAAAAAATCCGATCCTGATATTTTTTCTTGAATTGGAGTCCCTAAAAATTTAGAAGCATACAAGAGAATTTGGCTATCACAAACTTTATAATCTGCTATCTGATAAGCTGCCGCAAAATCTGGATCTTTTTGCAATTTAATAAGATGGTCTACATTAGTTGTAAAAACGACACCTCTCCTCAAGTTTTTTAATAAGTCTAATGTTGGTAAGTTATCAATCTCAACGTTTAACAAATTTACCTTTTCCATTGTCATTCCTCCGAAGCTATGATTCAAAATCCTCAAGTTTATTGCTAGAGGATTTGAACAGTTGTATGCGTTTGGCCAACTTCTGTCGACAAATCAATCCAAAAAATGCTAAGCAGTTATTACTTGGGTAAACTGCATCAATACCTTATTTGAAATTCTTGAAACTTAGTGAGATAAAACCGCGATTGCTTTATTTGTGCAGTAATACGTATCTAAAAACTTTAGCTGTCGGTAAAGCATGGCAAGTTGGGGAGTGTCGATACCAGCTTGTTGCGCCGCACGCAGTGGGTTGCCAAAAATTGCCTCAACCTCTAGCGATCGCCTTTGGTCAAAGTCAATTTTTGTACTCGTGCGGTAAGGTCCCATTTTGGCAATATATCTAAGTCGTTTTTCGATGTAGTCGTCTGCGATCGCGCGATGATAAGCCGCTGCAACTGTTACCATCTCCTGCATCATTTCCTCAACCAACATCCGCGTATGCACGTCACCGATCAAGTCTTTGATAGTTGCATTGAGGACAACCGTTAGACCATTGAAGGGAATATTGCAGATAAGTTTCTTCCAGCGTGCTAAAAGCAGATCTTCCGCTAATTGAATGAGAATACCAGCACGTTCAAAGTCACTTTTGACTTGAAGCATTCGTTTGGTAATTCCACACGTGAGATAGTTGCAAGCGTATTCCGCAAGCGTAATCACACCATAATGAAGATGACGGAAGTGACCTGGAGCAACTTTATCGTTGCACGTAAAGCACAATCCACCCATGACGCGATCTGATCCAACGATCGCAGCTACTTCTTCTTCTACACCCAAACCATTTTGCAACACCAAGACAACACTGTTGTCTTTGACTAGACGCGGTAGCATTTGCCCCAGTAAATAGTTCTGCGTTGTCTTTAAAGCAACGACAATGACATCACAACGAGGCATATGATGCACATTATGGTAAGCATTCACGTGCGAGAGACGAAAGTTACCATCTGGAGACTCGATAAATAAACCATGCTGCTTGACGTACTTATAATCACTGCGGAGCAAAAAGTGAACGTCGATTCCAGCCTGTTGTAGTCGCGCACCATAAAAGCCACCCAATGCGCCAGTACCAAGAATCGCATAGCTGCGGTTGTCATTCAGCGATCGCTGCAACGATAGCATATAGTAACCCTATTTAATTTGTGAAGTTGTGTTTAACGAACCTTACTAGATACATACGCAAAGCAAACAGATAAAGAGGCTTTCACAAACGAATTAGAATTGCTATAGAAGCTCAAGAAGACATAGAAGAATTCACTATGAATTAGTGGACGCAGAAACAAAGCGATCGCTCTTGACAAAATGCAAAATTTCTGCTGCAACTTTTGCGGGCTGTTCGACGTGCAAATAGTGACCTGCACCAGGTACAGTGACTAAGCGAGAGTTTTCAATTTGCCAGTGCAACATCTTAGATTTGCGCGGCGAGATAATCACGTCATCATCGCCGGTGAGAATCAAAGTCGGTAGCCGTAAAGCTGATACAGCGCTACTAAGATCGACAGCACTTACCCCCATAAAATCTGAGGCATTAGCTTGCAGACGAGTATATTGAAACTCATTCAAAACAAGTTCTTTGACATTTTCGGGAACTTCAGGTGCAAAGCTTTGCCACAATGTTTCGCGGTTCCATTGTCCAGTTATTGCCTGCTGAAGAAAATCAGGATGAAGTTGAATGCGTGCCGATGTTGCCATCAACACCAACTGCGCAACGCGGTCTGGGTAAGCCAGCGCAAATTGCAATCCGATCAAGCCGCCCATCGACTGTCCCACGTAACAAATCGGATGCTCAATTCCCAAGCGATCCAAAAAGGCATTGAGGAACTCAGCCACAGCGTCAATCGAATCAGGGACATACCCCTCCGAAGCCCCATGTCCTGGTAAATCGATCGCGACAGGAAAGCATTCTGCGGCGTCGAGTTGGGCAAGCATCGGTTCCCAATGACGGCTGCTACCTCCCGCCCCGTGTACTAGCAACTGTAGTGTGCGATCGCCTTGTGACGGCAACCCAAAAGGTGCGCGATAATAAACTTTGCGATTTGCAACCTGAATAAAAGACATACTTGCAATGGGTAATTGGTAATGGGTAATGGGATGACTAATCAAGACTCCATTACTAAATTGGTGAGCATCGTATTCATCTTGTTAACTGACTCGACAAATTCGTTTTGGGGAACTGATTCAGCAACGATACCTGCACCTGCATTGAGATAAACCGAGTCACCGTATTGATAAACCGAGCGAATTGCGATCGCTAAATCCGCTGTACCGCTGCTATCGATCCAACCAATACCACCTGCATAAATGCCTCTTGGTTCTTCTTCCAAGCGGTCAATCCATGCTAAAGCTTCGTGTTTATTAATTCCAGATACCGTAATTCCAGGGAATAAAACTTTCAAGGCATCCCACAGCGTTTTTCCTGGTTTGAGTTGTCCGCCAACTCGCGACGATAAGTGTTGCACGCAACGATATTGCTTAACTTGCATAAAGTCAAAAATCTGCACAGTTTCCGGCGAACAAACTGCACTAATTTCGCTTTGTGCTAACCAAACTGAAAGCGCGTGTTCTTTAACTTCTTTTGCATCAATGAATAATTCATCGCTCAAGCGCGTATCTTCTTCTGAATTAGAACTACGCGGACGCGTTCCGGCTAGCGGATTGGTAACAACAAACCCATCGGTGCTAACTTCCATCAAAATCTCAGGACTAAAGCCGACAGCGCAGACATCTCCCACACTCAAACAATACGATCGCGCCGCGTTGTTACTCTTGGCTCCTAATACATAAGTACCAAGAACATCCATATTCCCTTTTACCTTCACCGACCGCGAGATAATCGCTTTATGCAACTCGCCATTTTGAATCGCATCGATTAAAGTTGCGACTTGTTTTTCATACTGTTGATTTTCTGTTGCAGCCACCTTTGGAGGTGTCGGCACGTATTCTGCTAATTTACTATCAGCAGATAAGACTTCTAAAACTTTGGCAGGTGATTTGATACTTCTAATATGTACGCCTTTGGTAGTGATATAAAGTTCCGTTTCGGGAACTAAAAAGTACAGTAATGGCTGGTCTATTGCTTTGGAATACGAGTAATAAAATCGGGCAATATCAAAGCCAACGTAACCATAAGCTGTCCAGTTTTCTATTGGTAAAGAAGCAAAAATTGCCTCAACTTGCTTAAGCGGATCGGTACAACTTTCTGAATGCTTCTGGCTCATAAATCGGCTAGAAACAGCTTCAGTACTGACTGTCACTTCAGCTAAAGCATTACCCGCAATCCGTACCTCGCTCTCGCTTTCATACATCACATATTCAGAAAAAATTCCCGTTTGCAATAAAGTTTGCAAGATAACAATTGGGTCTTTCTGACCTGGAACAAACATTTCGTGATAGGTTAAAAAATCAGTTGCTAGCTGATACATCGATATGGCTCCTTAGGGATGAGGCGGTAATAATCAGACGGCAGTTGTTGTGAGAGTTTTGGTAGGCCAAGCTTCAACTTTTTCTTTAATCGCTCGCATCTGAACGCGGGTATTGCGGTTGAGAAATGATTCCATTTGCTCAGTTGTCCACTTGCAATCATCGTGGATTTCAAACTTTTGCATCCAAGTCATTACCACACCTACGCCTTGCGGTAACTCTTCATACGTCCAGTGGATTTTCATGTCCTTGAACGGAAAGGCTTTTTCGACACGTTCAGCGGTAGCTTGTTTGCCAGGTTTGTCAATGAGTCGTCGCGAAACCCAAGTTCGTGAAGGGCGATCGCCTTCAGGATAAGTCGTCAAGCTAAATAAAACTTCGTTACCATTACGCTCTAGCACTTCGGCTTTTTCGTACTCGGTAAACAATTGCGGCCAAAGTTCAATATCATTTGTCAAGTCAAAAACAGTATCAAAATCTCGCAAGATAACAATATTGTTTTCGGTGTAACCTGTCATTTTTGTACTCCTAAATTCTGGAATTTGCGATCGACTTTTAAGTAAGGATTTGGTAATTGGTCAGTGGTAATCGGTAAATGTTTTGATTCTCCATTACCTATTACCCGTTACCCATTTCCTACAACTCATTCACTAACCCTACTGCCCGTACCCAACTAGCATCTAAACCTTTAACGCGTAGGGGAAAACAAGCAACTTGAAATCCTGTATCGGGTAGCTGTTCGAGATTGGCAAGACGTTCGATTTGAATGTATTCGCGTTCGCGTCCGTAGAAGTGTGCAGGCCAAAGATAACTGCGATCGCCTGTCCGCCAAAAGTCTTCTAGCATCGTCACAAACGGACGGTCAAAACCGTAAGTGTCAATCCCAATAACTTTAATTCCTTGTTCTACTAACCACTCGGTAGCTTCGCGACTCATCCCTGGTGCGTGGGAAAAATACTCGCGCTTGCCCCACAGTTTATCGGTTCCTGTCCAAATTAAAACAATATCCAGTGGTTTGAGTTGATGTTGCGTTGCATCTAGGGCAATTTTGATATCTGCAATCGTAATAAAGTCTTGTGGCTGTTTGTGGCGTAAGTCGAGGCGGACACCATCACTATAGAACCACTCTAGCGGTAACTCATCGACCGAACGCGCTGGCGAACCTTCACAATCCAAACCGTAATGAATCGGTGCGTCAATGTGCGTTCCCATGTGTGTGGGTAAGGTGACAGTATCTAAAGTAATAAACGCACCATCAGGAAAATCTTCAGGTTCGAGACGGCGAGAATCAGACCTAGCAGCATTTCGGGTTGCCACTTCCGCGCAAAAATGCTTGGCACCATCGATATGATCGAGTCTCTCAACGCGAATTTCCATTGGTTCTGACGCCGAGTTTTCGACCAATACGCTCAAATCAACCAGCCGCCGCACCTGCAACCTCCTTCTTCTGGGTCATTGCGATCGTCTCCATTGCCTGATCCAACGCCATATTGACATCGGTAATACCCACAATCGGTAATGCTAAAAGAATCGCGGCGATCACTTCTTCTTTAGTCGCACCTGCTGCCATAGCGCGCTCTACATGAGTATTAATGCCTCGTAAACCCCGATGCGCGCTGAAGATCCCGATAATAATTAATTCATTGATCTTTTCATCAAGCGGAGAATACTGCTTCACCGACTTCGCCAGATCGAAGAAACTCTGGGCAACTTCCGGTGCTTCTTGCATCATGTTCTTCATTTTAATGTTCTCCTTCAAGAATAATGTGTCCGTCTTTGGGGGAAGGTGCTAAAGGGGCTGAGGCGAAGACAACGCGAATTTCTTCATTACCTACATTGACAATCGAATGCGCTGCACCTTGGGGAGTCAGCACCGCTTGTCCGGCTTGAAACGGAACAACACCCACATCTGCAATCTCAATTTCGCCTTGCCCTTGCAATACGTAAAAGCACTCTTCACCGTGCGGATGCGCGTGACATAATACTCTGCCACCCACTGGTACAGTTGCTGTCCCCATAATCAACTTGGTGGACTGTACGCTGGTGGGAGAAATCAAAACATGAATTTCGCCACCTCGGTCATCAATTGTTGGTACGTCACTTGGTCCCATCACCAAGCGTCTTGTTTGCTGTGTAACCATTAAGTTAATTTCCTTCTTTTAGTTATTACGTAGTAATTTAGGAAGTAAGAGGTCGAAGACAAGAACAAGGAGAAATCAATCCTTAAAAAGTGAAATTGGAACAACGACTTATACCGTACTTTGGCATCCTGTTTGTTCTTTTTTAGAAGTAGGCTTGATTATCCACAACGGAAATTTTTATTAATATCTCTTTCCTTCTGCCTTCTACCTTTGAGTAATAGTTTTACGGTTCCACTAGACGATCCTTCAGAACTGCTACTGAACCAGTTGACTGGCTTTGAGTAATGCTTTGCGGTGAATTTTTCCTGTTGAGGTACGCGGTAAGCGTTCTAAAAATTGAATTTTTTTCGGCGCTTTAAATCGCGGTAGTTGCATTTTGGCAAATCTGCGAATGCTTTCTTCGAGTTCCACTGACTCAGAGAACCCAGCTTTCAGGCTGATGTACGCCACAACTTGCGTTAAATTTTCACCACTTTCAGATTCTGGTACGACTGCAACATCAAGCACGCTCTCGTGTTGCAGTAACACATCTTCGATTTCAAATGGCGATACCCATTGTCCGTTAACCTTAAACAGGTCGTCTTTGCGTCCCATAAACCAGAAATAGCCATCTTCGTCGCAGAGATATTTGTCTCCGGTACGCATTGTGTTACCATAAATGGCTTGGCGCGTTTCTTGATGACGGTTCCAATACCGCAGCATTAAACTATCGCCACCGACTTGCAAGTTACCAATTTCGCCAGTAGGCATCGGTACGCCATTCTCATCAATGATGCGAACATCGTAACCAACAACCGGTTTACCCGAACTACCAGGACGACACTCGCCTAAACGATTGGAAAGAAAGATGTGTAAAAATTCCGTTGTGCCAATGCCTTCGCAGATTTCTATACCGTAAGTACTACGCCATTTTTGCCAAATACTTTTTGGTAGTTGCTCTGCTGCCGATACGCACAAGCGCAATGTGGAAGCATTTAAAGGCGCAATATCTTGCACTGCTAGAATACTAGCATAGGTAGCAGGAATCGCAAACAAAATTGTCGGTCGATAGCGATGAATATCAGCAATGATGTCAAACGCATTATTTGCATCTGACAAAATAGATGCTGCGCCCACCGCCATCGGCATATACAAGGAGTTACCTAACCCGTAAGCAAACGGCATCTTGGCGATCGAATACGTGATGTCGTCTTGATGCAAACCAAGCGTTGCTTTCCCGTACTGTTCGGCACAAACGACCATACTGCGATGAAGATGAATCGCGCCTTTTGGTCTACCTGTACTACCAGAAGTATAAAGCCAAAACGCTGGTTCGTCGGGGGAGGTTTGTGCGGGTGGTAGTTCTTGAGGAAATGAGCTTGCAAGTGTCTTAAAGGAGTTATCTCCATCGATGAGGAGAATATTCCGTAAAAACGGAGATTGAATGGGCGAAAGTTTTTCTTGCCACTCTTGAGTTGTCAGTAAGATTTTAGCGCGGCAATCTTGCAGAATATACTCAATATCATCAAGGCTACACGCAGTATTGATTGGTACTGGCACAGCCCCTAACCAAATTGCCCCCCAAAAGGCAAAGACAAAATCTGGACTATCGGGTAAGAGAATGGCGAACCGGTTTTCGCGTTCTAAACCTAACTCCGCAAGTAATCCAGCAGCAGCACAAACTTCGTTACTGACTTTGCGATAAGTGTAGATTTCATCCTGATGATATAAGGCAATTCGTTCGCCATAGCCTTTGTGCAAATTACCTTTGATAAAGTAGGCTGCTACATTGAAAATATCTGGCAATTGTTCGTACTGATTCATGTTTATTCGCCCTTTGAAAGAACGTGAACCATCACATAGTCATCCCAGTAGCACCAAGTCGCCAGCCATGCTTTTACTCCAGAGTGCAATGCTTTTTGTCGGGCTGCACCGCGTAGCTCGATTGTTAACTCTGATTGAGAGATTGTCGATTCAATCTCGTTCCAGTTGATATCAACTAATCCCGTTCCTAAAGCTTTTCCTACCGCTTCTTTAGCAGCAAAACATACGGCGTAATACCGACTAGGATAGGGTGCAGATTGACACTGTTCGATTTCGCCAGGAGTAAATAGCAAAGTAAGCTCGCTGTTGTAGCGATTGACTAAAGAGGCAATTTTGCTAATTGGTGCGATATCAATTCCAATGCCTTTAATTTCGGCGAGTCTTGGTTGGGCAACTTGTAGATACATGAAACCTTGTATTCCTCTTCCAGTGGGCATCATGTCGCTGTAGCCGTAGTCGCGATCGCTTGCTCAACCATCTCGCATACGTCTTTTAATGTCATGTCTTTGCGCGATTCTAGTTTGACATTGACACCAAAACGCCGTTTAAGTCCCAGGGAAATATCAACGGTTTCTGTCGAGTCGAGTTGCAAGTCTTTGCGCAGCAGGGCTGTTTCTGTAATCTCGTGTTCGGGAATTCCTAAGTCAACTAATATGTCTTTTAGCGCATCCATGGTCATAGGTAGATACCTCAGTTATTTTGATTGTGGCGGTCATTGGTTTAGTGAAAAGATTGGCGGTGTTACTTACCAATCACAAACGATGCATTCACTCCTTCGCGGGCACGGGAATTGACGAGTGCATA
This sequence comes from Chroococcidiopsis sp. TS-821, assembly GCF_002939305.1. NCBI lineage: Bacteria > Bacillati > Cyanobacteriota > Cyanophyceae > Chroococcidiopsidales > Chroococcidiopsidaceae > Chroococcidiopsis > Chroococcidiopsis sp. TS-821. The sequence continues at coordinate 372,175 of NZ_MVDI01000003.1, forward strand.
ACGTACTGTGCGACTTTGCGGTTGCGTCACAAAGTTGAGCCGACAATCGGGATCGGGTTCAGTTTGGCTCATTGTTGGTAATTGTTCGGTTTCCATTGCCAAGAGGCTACAAGCAACCTCCGTAACGCAACTTGCACCATAAAGATGACCGTAAAGTGCTTTGGGAACAGAAACTGCAACATCTGGTGCTTGCGCAAACACTGAAGAAATAGCTTCGCCTTCGATGCGATCGCTTTGTTGCGTTCCGCAGCCCTCGGCTAGAATCACATCTATATCTTTAGGCTGAAGTTGTGCAGATTGAATCGCGCGTGTCATGCAGCGCTCGAAGTGAACGCCACTGGTGGGATCGGTATCTGTCGTCATGCAACCTGAGACGACTTTACCGTAAATCTTCGCACCTCGATTGCGTGCGTGTTCTTCCGACTCTAGCACTAAAACGGTACTTCCTTCACCTAATACTAACCCTGTGCGATTGCGGTCAAACGGTAAATAAGCTTTTTCGGGATCAGTTGCGGCGCTGACTTCTCCGGTTTCGTAGTAACACGTCATTCCAAATCGCGTGATCGGTGCTTCTGAACCGCCAGCGATGACGACATCGTTAAATCCTTCTTGGATTGATTTGACGCCAAAGTACAGTCCACTTGCGCCACTGGCGCGATCGCAAACAAAACTCTTACTATACCCGCGAATTCCATAGCGAATCGTTACATATCCTTGGGCGGCGGTCGGAAACCACGCGGTGGCTTGCCAAGGATTTACCATCGTTGCGCCATCGTTATACAGTTCGTAAAATCCGCGTTCGCAGATATCCCAACCACCAGCATTATTCCCAAACCAAACGCCAACGCGATACGAATCTTCCTGAGTTAAATCAAGCGCCGCATCTTGCAAGGCAAATTCGGTTGCAGCCAAGGCGTAGTGCGTAAATCGATCTGTTTTGACAATAAAGCGACGCGGGATATAATCAGCTGGCTCAAACTCCGCAATCTCGCCCGCAACTTTAGTTGGAAAGTCTGTCGAATCAAAGCGGCTAATCTCGCGAATTGCCGATTTACCTGTACTCACATTCTGCCAAAATTCATCTTTGCCAATACCAGCAGGGTTGATAATCCCAATACCAGTAATTACCACATCGTGTTTACTCACCTAACGACTCCTGATACTTTTTGAAAATTGCTGCCGAATGAATACCGCCGAAACCACTTGCCGTTAGTAGCGCCGTATTGACCTCGGTAGAACGCGCTTCATTTGGTACGTAATCAAGGTCACAATTAGGATCGGGAAACTCGTAATTTGCAGTTGGATGAACAACCGAAAGTTCAATTGCGCCTAAAGTGGCTACAACTCCCACTAAACTTGCAGAAGAGAGCGAATGACCAATCATCGACTTGGTTGAGCTAATCGGTAAGCGGTAGGCTTTATCGCCTAGTACTTGCTTATAAGCATTCGTCTCAAATAAATCGTTTTGCGGTGTGGAACTACCGTGCGCATTGATATAATCAAGTTCTTCTGGTTCAACATTGCCAAGATGAAGCGTCCGTTCCATCACTGCTGCCATTGGAACTCCATGATCGGGAAGATCCGTCATGTGAAAGGCATTGCTGACGCTGTAGTAACTCACAACTTCGGCATAAATGTGCGCGTTGCGATTTAGCGCGTGTTCGAGTTCTTCTAGCACGAGTACCGCAGCAGCTTCGCTAATCACAAATCCACCGCGTTTAGCATCAAAAGGACGCGATGCTTTTTCTGGTTCGCAATCTGTTACCGAAAGCGAACCAATTACGTCAAGCGTTGCATACGTTAAGCTCGTCAGTGGCGCTTCGGAGGCTCCTGCAAGCATAACTTTGCATTCTCCAGAGCGAATCAGTTCAAAACTCAAGCCCAATGCGTCTAACCCCGCCGTGCAACCTGTTGATAGTGAAGTACACGGTCCTTGAAATCCATGCTTGCGTGCGAGTAACGCCGCAGGATAGTTGAACATCCCCGCGTTGTAAAAATTCTCACCTGTGGCGATGTGTTTTAACGGCTGGCTACCTTTTTCGCTACACCGTTCAAAGATTTTTTGAATCGTTGGCGTACCACCGATCGCTGACGAAAAGATAATTCCCAATGATTCGGGATCTTCTTGACTTAAGTCTAAACCTGAATCGGCGATCGCTGCTGTACCAGAGACAACGCCAAATTGCACGACTCGATCTTGTTCCACCAAGTGGTCGAACTCGGCTCCCGAACAGTAATCAGAAAGATCGAAATCAGCAACTCGACACAGCACTTTACTTTTAATTCCCATCGCCTCCATTTCTGGATCGGCTTGCAAATACGATTGTCCGCGAATTGCATTTTTCCAAAACTGCTCCTTACCGATTCCTAAAGGAGCAACAACACCAATACCTGTAATGACGACTCGTTTCATTCTTTGATTCTTAGTAAGAAAAGTTCTCAATATTATTTAGTTTTGTCGAGCTAATTTTTGTTCGGATACCACAATGCAGATATCGCACAGTTTAGCGGCACTGGGCAAGTTGCCGTAATCCTGCTAACTCGACAATTTCAGCGCAGTTGCTAGACCCCATGAGTCGTAGATGAATACCGCGAATGCCTTCTATAGCTTGCATCCCTTGAATAAGCTCTATCGTAACTCGCAGACTTTCTGACTTAGGATCGCTGTTGCGAATACGCTCTACTACTTCATTGGGTATATAAAATCCTGGTATCTTCTGTAAAAACTCAAGTCCTTTCCAGCTACTAAAAGGAAAGACTGCTCCTATAAAGTGAACTCGTTTATGTAATCCTCGTTTGACAACTTCTGCCATCCATTGCTGCATGGAAGCTAAATCGAAAGTTGCTTGTAGTTGAATGTAACGCGCACCACGTGCAATTTTCGCTTCCAAAAGCGCCATGCTCTCCTCTAATTTATCTGGCGCGGTGCAGGGAACCGCAATAGTGCCTATATAAAAGTCAGGTGCTGGCGCGATCGCGTCCCCATTGAACATCTTGCCATGAGTTGTGAAGTTGTGGATGGCGGCGATCGCCTCAATTGCAGAAATATCATTGACCTCCTTCGCATCCGGATCGCTACCAATCGAGCAGGGATAGCCTCCTAAAATCATCACATTGCGAATTCCCAATGCTGCTAGCCCTAATAAGTCACTTTGCAAAGCAATTCGGTTTTTGTGACGTAGTGTGAGTTGCACAACAGGTTCAATTCCTAGTTGTTGAATTAAATGTGCTGCTACAACATTAGATAACCGTGCTTGCGAAAGCGCGTTGTCATTTAAATGCACTACATCTACATGAGCAGCAATCTTTTCTGCTTTGCTAATCAATGGCTTTATCTTGTAGTGTCGCGGTGGCGTTAGTTCAGCTGACACAACAAAATGACCAGCATTTAACAATGTTTGAAACTTATTTACAGCAATCATTGGTTAAATTTAATGCTTAAATCCCAACATGCCCTGCGAGTTATTCGCCTATTCAACGCATATCCATTTATTTATTTCTACATCAACTAACTTTGCTTGCTCAAATCACCTTAATAATGAAATGTTTTGCAGTAGTTAGTCTTGTTGTTGCGCGTTGCTATTAGTACCAATCTCTAATTATCATTGCCTGGAATGATAATTCAACTAAAAATGTCAATTACTCCTATTTACTACTTTATATTTTAGAAAGTTTAGAGAATAGTCTAGAGATTCTTTTGATTGAACTTAGAATGGGGCTAAAATTTTACAAAAAAATATGTACTCAAAGCTTGAGTTGTACGCCAGCAGAAATTTATCTGCTTTTTAGTAAGTCATCAAAAGACTCTATTTACTTAGAATTACTATCGAATCTGATGTCAGAGCATCATTTACGAGATGACTTATAGTTTTGCATATCTCCCAAATTAATCAAGCCCCATTGAGGTTTAAAGATGTGTATTTTATGTTGTTTTTGTGTATATCATGAATTTTGTGGCATTTTTCTAATAAGTTGTGGTTTCCCAGGAAATTTTAGTTTTTCTTAAGCTTTACAACTTGTTTTTTCCTTAACAAGCAATATTTACGTTCTAATCTCCCTTAAGGAAGAGGAAAAAAAATATTAAAGCAGGAAGGATAAGTATAATTTTGCTCTCCTACTTTGAGGCAAACAATAATTAGTCGAGTACTATAAGGACTTTAAGGAATAACGAATGACGGACGTCCAGTGTAAATAAATACCAAGCAAAGACGTAGAAATAATAGGTAACAAATAACTTTGCTTATGAGACAGGCTTAATAATGTCACGATATTTTGGTAAATATGGAGACTTGGATAAGCATTAAAAGCTATTGATTGTTGTAGTGAATACAAACTGAATAAGACTTTTATTATATAGTAGAAAAAACTAGCTTACTTGAGAGTTCTTTCCAAGCTGGTTTTCGAGACTTTTAGGCTAACTCTAAATATCATCAGTAGGGTTTTACTCATTGTAAATATGAAAGTACAAGCAGGGCGATCGCTAAAAGCATCACCGGAAGGACTCAACCGAGCCAATCGGGCTATGTTGATGTTTGCAACCAAACTTGACTTGGCAGATGAGTTAGAAGTCTCCCGCTCGACAGTGCAAAAGTTCTTTGCTGGTAAGCCAGTCGGGCGAGAAAACTTTCATAAAATCTGTCAAAGGTTGGAATTACCTTGGCAAGAGGTTGCTGAACTAGAAAATTGGGAGGAGGAAACCACTGAGTTAGGAGAAGAAGTTGAATTTACTCAACTTGCGCTAACAAACTTAACAAAGTATAGTAGCCAATGTGACATAGACGTATTAGTACGCGAGGTACGCGATAAAGTACATACCGCGATTCAACAAAGATGCGGGCTAATGCGGGTATTAGATATGTCACAGCCTGTTGAGTTAAACAATATATATACCAAAGTCAACATCCTCAAAAAAATTACGGGGCGACGCCGAATCGAACTCGCCGATTTGCTCAAAGTCTGCGCTATAGACGAATTTGACCGTCCAAACTTAGGAGAAGTTACTCAAAGCTCAATTTCTGGTTTAGAAGCACTGCAAGAGTATCCTAAGTTAGTCATATTGGGTAAACCAGGTGCAGGCAAAACAACTTTTTTGAAACATATTGCCTTGCAATGCATCAACGGAAAGCTACAAACTAACCGAGTCCCCATTCTAATCGCGCTCAAAGACTTTGCAGAAATACCCGAACAACCAAGCTTACAAGAGTACATAGCACAGCAGTTTACTACCTGCGGCATCACAGAGAGCACCATCACAACTCAGATATTAAATCATGGTAGGGCGCTCGTCTTACTCGATGGACTCGACGAGGTGCAGGAGAAAGACTGTTATCGTGTTGTTCAAGAGATCCGCAATTTTGCAGCGCAGTTTCTTCATTGCCATTTTGTGCTAACTTGTCGAATTGCAACCCGCGAATACACCTTTGAGGAGTTTACTGAAGTAGAAATTGCGGATTTTGATGCAGAGCAAGTTGCTAGTTTTGCTCGCAACTGGTTTGCTTCACCAGCGGAAAGTGACAATTTTCTCCAGAAACTCCAAGAAAACGCTACGATTTGCGAACTAGCAACGAATCCATTACTCCTAACACTAATCTGTCTAGTATTTGTAGAAACGGCGAGTTTTCCTAGCAATCGCACGCAGTTTTACAAAGAGGGTATTAATTTATTGCTCAAAAAATGGGATGCCAAACGTAATATAGAGCGCGAGCAGGTTTATAAGAATTTGTCAGTGAAGCATAAGGAAGATCTGCTTAGCCAAATCGCTTACCAAACGTTTGAACAAGGTGAGTACTTCTTTCGGCAGCAAGAGCTAGAACAGTACATTGCTGATTATATCCATAGCTTACCAAGTAGCGTGACAGCAACCCAGTCGTTGCAACTCGATACCGAGGTGATTCTTAAATCAATCGAAGCTCAACATGGGTTGTTAGTAGAACGCGCTAGGGGAATTTATTCGTTTTCGCACTTGACATTTCATGAATATTTCACGGCGCGGACAATTGTGAATAATTCCGATCCTGAAGCTTTAGAGCGAGGCTTACGACAACTCGTCAGTCATGTTACAGAGAAGCGCTGGCGGGAAGTCTTTTTATTCAGCGTGAGTATGTTACGAAATGCTGACTATCTACTGCTGTTGATGAAGCAATACGTCGATCAATTAATAGCAGCAGACGAGCAGTTACAAGCGTTTCTCGCTTGGGTTAGCCAAAAAGCTCGCAGTATGTGTTTGCACAAGTCGGTGCTTGTACGAGCTTTCTATTTTGACCTCGACTTAGCACGAACTTCTAATTTATTAAGTAGTACTTTAGAGTTGTCGCGGGCGCTAGAGCCAGCAATGACTCGGAAAATAAATGACGAGCTTGCGCTCGATCTTGCCCTCGATCGCATGCTGGCACTTAACTATGTGATTAAAAATACTCCCAAGCGAATTTTGACTTTTAAGCGCGTTCTGGAGCGAGCAATCAACCGTGCTAGTATTGTCGATCCCAAGCTAGAGCACGAATTAGAAAAACTCAAAGCACAAGTATTCGACTCACTGCAAGAGAGTGAATTTGACCTGTGGTGGGAAGCCAACGGCGATGCTTGGATGGAACAATTAAAGGTAGTCTCGATTTCCTACCGCGATTTTGGCTACGATTGGCAATTTAGTAGTCAGCAGATGGAAACACTGAAACAATATTACGATGCTAACCAATTATTGATAGATTGCCTGAATAATAGCTGCTGTGTCAGTAATCGAGTGCGGCAAGAAATACAAGACAATTTGTTACTACCACTTTCCGAAATCAAAGCATTGTCACTTTGGTACAAAACTGCTTTTCAAGCAAGTTAAACAATATTGAATAGGTAGAAATCATGCTAGAAAACGAGTTGATGAATCTTGCTCGAAATCAAGAGTATGAAAAGATTATTAATGAATATCAAGGATATGCGATCGCGTCAATTGCTGAAGTTGCAGACTTCTTACGTACAAAAGATGTCTATAAAGTAACTACCCTACTATATCAACACTTGTTGAAGCACCAGGACACACCAGACTTTCACTATGGAATCGGTCAATGCTACGGTAAAACTTACGACTATACAACTGCGCTGCACCACCTTGAACAAGCATTTAGTACAAATAGAAGCGAAGGCGCGAACTACTATGCCTATATTCTAGAGCGCAACTTTTTGATGGAGCGCGCTGATGAGTGGTATCAAAAAGCTTTACAAAATGGCTACGATAATGACTTGTGGACACTCTCACACTATGCTTATTTTTTAGAAAAGTACAACCGTCTAGAAGCAGCAGAACAAGTTTACAACGATGTTTTGACTAAAAATCCTGCATACACTTGGGCAGTAAAAAGATATGCAATTTTTTTACTGAAGCAAAATGACTCTAATCGCTCTGTGCGGGTTATGCAAGATGCTTTGCAGAAATTTCCTCACAATCCTTTTGTCAAACTCAACTATCTAGAATATCTCATCATCCAAGATATGCTAGAAGAATATGACGAGTATTCTCAAAGCTTAGGTTGTGACGAATTAGTTTTACCATTCCAAATACTCATCGATCTATTTGACTATTTTTGCTATTTCTTGCTCCAGGGTAAAACGAATAGTGAAAGGATCAAACTCTATGAAGAGAAAGTCAAAAAGTATAAAGATGGAATTCATCGAGATTTTGACGATTTAACCGAGCTACTGGCATCTAAGAATGGCAATCTCGTAGAGTGGAAGCGTTTAATTAACGCATTATTAGTTTAATGTATAAGTAGCCTCGGTTTTGTATAAAGATGCGTTCAATGTAAGCAAGGATTTTAAGTAAGTCGAGTGTAGAAGTGAATCTTTCAACCTTTACCACGATGTCTTGCTTTGGCTTTTTGCCGCGCAATTAAGCGTTTTTGCGTTTTTTCAGCTTCTTTTTGCTCTTTAGTAACCACCTTCTTTTCTTTTTTTCGATTTTCTAACTCGCGTTGAATTACTTCTTGTGCCATTGTCGATACGCCTCTAACCGACTCTTTGGCAACTTCTCTTGCAAGGCGCTTAGGATTAACCTTTTTTTCTTCAGTTACATCCACTTCTATTACAGAAGTAGTGTTTTCTAGTATTTTAAATGCTGAATGAATCACAAATTGCAAAACTTCGGGATCTTTAGGTTCTGAACCAAATATATGTCTTCCTGCTTTAAAATAACCTTCGTCGTTGATTTCAACGACGCCTTCCCAAAATTGACCGTTAAATAAAATTGTTAGTTTCAATTTTTACTCCGATCGTCAATTTTTTAAATTTACAAGGCTTGAATTGAAATAAATAAGTATAATCCAACATGTATTAAAATTTCTGGAAACTCTTCAAGATTATCAAATATTTGTTTTACATAAATTAATCAGTACAAGCCATAATAACACATAAATAACCCAGAAAAAACATATAAAAAGACATATTTTTGATAATTGATAGTATCATTTTTTGAATTAAAGCAAGAATTTAGTTTCCTATCTTTCTACATATCAAAAATTTTATTGATATGAAAAATTTTCAAAATTAAGCTTATTTCATCCTTTAATTGCAGGATTTGTACATCTTAGAAAGCACGCTAAAAAATGAAAAAAGTAACAGTAATTATTCCGGCGTACAAAGTCGAAAAGTATATTGGTAGCGCAGTAGCATCAGTAATTGCCCAAACGTATCCTAATTGGGAGTTGTTGATTGTCGATGATGGTTCGCCGGATGCGAGTGTAGCAGTTTGCCAGCAGTTTGACGATCCAAGAATCAAGATTATTCGCCAAGCCAATCGTGGTGTTTCCGCCGCGCGCAACACAGGTATTCGTCACGCACAAGGTGAAGTCATCGCGTTTTTAGATGGCGACGATCTGTGGTTACCACAAAAGCTCGAAAAACATCTAGCACATCTCGAATCTTCCCCCAGCGTGGGTGTGAGCTTTAGCCGTTCCGCTTTTATTGATGAATCGGGAGAGCAATTAGGAATTTATCAGCTATCGAAGCTCAATGCGATCGCACCATCATACATACTTTACCGCAATCCCATCGGTAACGGTTCGTCTCCAGTTATTCGCCGTGAGGTATTAGAAGCAATTAGATATTCAGATGCTCAACGTGACTGCTATTTTGACGAGCAACTGCATCATATCGAAGATATTGAATGTTGGCTGCGCATTGCACTGCAAACATCGTGGCAAATTGAGGGAATTCCGGAAGCACTCACACTGTATCGCGTCAATTCTCAGGGAGCCTCCACAAACGAGGTGCAACAGTTGGAGTCTTTAGAAAAAGTACTAGCAAAAACTCGCACTTACGTCCCTAAATTTATTGCACTGTGGGAACGCCCTGCAAAGGCTTATCAGTTGAGATTTTTAGCTCGTAGAGCCATTCGCGAACAAGCCACTTCCAAAGCGATACAACTTGTGCATCAAGCGATAGCAATTCATTGGCGAATCTTATTGGAGGAACCACGCCGCACACTGATGACTTTAGCTGCTGCTTACTCGCTATGGTTTCTTCCTCAGTCTATCCATAAAAAAATAGAAAATATGGTTCTAAAAATAACGGGAAACAGTCAAAAGCGCCGCATTTATCAAGAGCAATCTAGACAATTAGCATAGTATCTCAAAATGAAAAAAGTAACAGTAATTATTCCGGCGTACAAAGTCGAAAAGTATATTGGTAGCGCAGTAGCATCAGTAATTGCCCAAACGTATCCTAATTGGGAGTTGTTGATTGTCGATGATGGTTCGCCGGATGCGAGTGTGGCAATTTGCCAGCAGTTTGACGATCCAAGAATCAAGATTATTCGCCAAGCCAATCGTGGTGTTTCCGCCGCGCGCAACACAGGTATTCGTCACGCACAAGGTGAAGTCATCGCGTTTTTAGATGGCGACGATCTGTGGTTACCACAAAAGCTCGAAAAACATCTGGTACATCTGGAATCTTCCCCCAGCGTGGGTGTGAGCTTTAGCCGTTCCGCTTTTATTGATGAATCGAGTAATCTCCTCGGTACGTTTATGATGCCCAAACTCAAAAATATTACTCCGTCGTATCTCTTGCTTGATAGTGTCGCTGGGAACGGTTCGGCGGCTGTTATGCGGCGAGAAGTGATAGAAGATAGTGCGATGCAAGGTTGTTATTTTGATGAGCAACTGCATCATGCTGAGGATTTAGAATACTGGTTGCGCATTGCAATTCAGACTTCTTGGCAAATAGAGGGAATTCCGGAAGCGCTTACATTGTATCGAGTTCATCCTCAAGGAGCTTCGCAAAATTTATACAAGCAGTTTGAGTCTTTAGAAAAGGTTCTTGCAAAGACACGTACCTATGCTCCTGAACTCGTGACTCAGTGGGAACGCCCAGCCAAGGCTTATCAACTCAAGTCGCTGGCGCGAAGTGCGATTCGGATGCAGTCGGGAACAGTTGCGGTAAAGTTGATGCATCAAGCTTTGGCGACTCACTGGAGTATTTGGAAGGAACCTCGTCGTACATTGATGACTTTAGTTGCTGCGTATTTGCTGTGGTCTCTACCGCAATCTTTTTATCACCAAATTGAAACTATTGCGCAAAGAACGATTGGAGTTATCCAAAAATACCGCATTCGGCACGCGAGACAATCTGTATAAATAAATTCTATGCAATATACTCGTCCTTGCTCTCGCTCTCAGTTTATCCGCTTTGGGCTACTAGCGATGGCTTCGGTGCTAACAGCGATCGCGCGCGATCGCCTCGAAGCTGCATCACCTACTACAGTTAAACCCAGCAGATTACAAACTTTATCCAAAGGTTTTAACCTCGGACACTGGCAACGACACAGCCTCACTGATGGATACTATACATTAGCAACATTGCAGCAGTACAAGCGCTTAGGATTAACTTACACGCGCCTACCCATTGTTTTATCAACATTTTTCGATAACAAGAATCCTGGTGTTTTAAAAACTGATTCGCTAGCTGCTCTTGATGCGATCGTGCGTCTTCACGCTCAAGTAGGGTTAGGAATCATCTTATCGCCATTTAATCATCCCAGCTCGCTGTACTTTGATCCTGCTGTCCTCGCGAAGTTTGTTGCGTTCTTCAAAGCTTTTGCAACGCATATGCGCGCTACCGATCCCGAAAAAGTATTTTTGGAAGTGATGAATGAACCGAATGCAGAAACACCGCAAGCGTGGGATCGCGTACAAGTTGAGTTAATCAAAGCAATTCGCTTAGGCGCACCCCACCACACAATTATTGCCAGTTCTAATGTCAGTGCGACTGCAAACGATTGGAACAACGCGCGATCGCTACCAATGACTCGCATTGTTGCAGATAAAAATGTTGTATATAACTTCCATTTCTACGAACCATTTGTTTTCACTCACCAAGGCGCTTCCTGGGGATGGCGGGCGACACAATTTATGAAGAATATTCCCTACCCTGCAACTCTTGCAACAGTGACTCCTCTACTCAACGCGATTCAAGATCCTGAGGCGAAAAAAGCAGTCGAGCATTATGCTCAACAACAGTGGAATCGAGATAAACTCATAACTCTCTTGTCACCAATTGCACATTGGGCAAAAACTAACAACGTGCCAGTTTCATGTAATGAGTTTGGGGCAATTCCGTGGACAGCGCCTCGTAGTTCGCTACTACGCTATCTCCAAGATGTTCGACAAGTATTGGAATCTTTTGGGATCGGATGGGGACAATGGTTTGAGCTAGATGTGCGTGATGTAGAAGTCATGCAAGCACTCGGGTTAAAGCCAATTCGTAATTAAATTTTCACAATAAATATTATTTTAAAGTTACACGTATATCATACACAAAATCTACACATCTGCTCGGTGATTTAGATGTATTTTCAGGTAATTTATGGAAAAATTTAAGTAACTCAACAAGTAGTTTTTGGGTGCAGCTACTTAATTTTACTAAGTATTTCATTCATGTCAAATAGCTCTAACTTTCTGCGGAAAGCCGCAGACAATTCTAAACTTTTAACTACATAAACAACAAAATGTCTCGCTACAAGTTTACCCAAATCAGTCGAAGTAGTGCTTCCCATAGTGTATTTAGAGGTTCGGCTATCAACGACAAAGGAACCGTAGTTTTTGAAGGGTTCGTTAATGCTGCTTCTCCTCCTAGTGGTATTTTTACGGGGTCTGGAGGGAAAAATATAACAGTTGTTGATGGTAGTCCTTTTACGCATATTTTCTACAGTCCTACTATCAATAACAACAACATAAAGTCATTTATAGGGACTTTTTACAGTCCAGACTTTGCGCAATCTTACAGTGGTGTTTTCAATAAAAAAAATGGACAAATTACTACGATTGCTGATAGTAATGGTAAATTTAGTTACTTTAGCTCTGCCACAATCAATAATAAGAACACAATAGTGTTTAATGCTACTTTAGATACCGGAGAATCAGGAATTTTTGTGAGTAAAAATGGTGAAATTACAAAAATTGCTGACACTAACGATCGCTTTAGCAACTTCAATTCAGGCTTTGATACCGTAGGTGGTAATGGTCCGCCTAGTGCTTTTACCATTCCATCTATCAATGATGCAGGTACAGTCGCCTTTCACGCTACTTTAGATACAGGAGCAACAGGAATCTTTATTGGTAGAGGTAAAGGAACCGTAAAGATTGCTGATAATACTGGTAAATTTAACTCTTTTAGTGCGCCAGCAATCAACAACAATGGAACTGTTGCCTTTTTAGCTCAGCTAGATAATGGCAGACACGGTATATATAAAAAGAAGCGCGGTCAAGAAATTGAGACATTTGTAGACGATAGTGGTCCTTTTAGCTTTTTTCAATCTGATCCTGCACTCAACGACCAAGGTCAAATTGCTTTCTTAGCTTATCTCTATGCAGGAGGTGGTAGCGGTATTTACACTGGAAAAAACCCTGTCACTAACAAAGTTATTGCTGCTGGCGATCCTCTGGCTGGTTCTAGGGTAGTAGACTTGGTGATTGCAGGACACGGATTGAATAACGCTGGTCAAGTGACGTTTGAAGCACTTTTAGAAAATGGTCAAACTGCGGTCTTCCGCGCCGATCCTGTTACTCATGCTCATATCGAGGGAATCTCACTTTTGACTTTCAGTATGTTTGCTTTATTAGGTTTGTGTTGGTATAGGCGAAAGTAGTGCACATAGGAAGTTTTATTGGCGACAAATCAAATAGCATTGATATGACATCACGCTATCAATGTTTGCCAAATAAAACCTAACAAAATAGACAGTAAAGAAACAAGCTAAGTTCGAAATTTTCACCCTTAAAATTACAGAAAAGTTAGCCAAAGAGTCTACGTAAATTCTCTACCAAAACAAAACATAACCATAGCTCTAATAACTGCCCAGAAAATTGAATAAAAACATCTACAAAGACAGCTAAAAAACAAGCATTCGAGGCAAAGAATACATTGTTTTTAACGCTAATAAGAACGGTATAGCTTAGCTATTGGAATAATGTTAATCTCTACAAATTTGGATTAAATATCCAATAATGGATTGACCGCGCCACTCTCAAAATAAGTGGAAAAAGAAGATGTTTAAAAGAAAAAACTTCTGGGTTGTAGGCACTTTTTGGATAGCCGTACATTTGTTGTTAACCCTTTCTCCATTATTAATTCTGTTGATTCAACCAGCACCAAGTGGGAGAGGATTTTGGATTGAGTTGTCTGCGGCTTTTGGATATGTCGGCTTGGCAATGATGATGCTGCAGTTTGCATTAACCGCACGGTTTGATGCGATCGCGGCTCCTTATGGTATCGATATTGTGCTGCAATATCATCGCTATATTACACAAGTAGCATTTGCCTTAATCCTTGCCCACCCCATCATCTTATTTTTTCAGGATAGTAAATATCTACAAGCACTCAATCTGTTTGCGGCTCCTTGGCGGGCGAGATTTGCAGTAATTTCGACAATCGCGTTAATCTTACTTGTTGTGACCTCAGTGTGGCGACAGAAGCTCAAGATCAACTATGAAGTGTGGCGAGCAAGCCATGGAATTTTCGCTGTGACTGCGGTGGGGTTAGGGTTAGCTCATGCTGTTGGCGTAAAATACTACCTTGTACTTCCTTGGAAAGCTTTACTGTGGACGCTGTTAGCGTTTGTTGCTTTTGCTTCATTGATTTATGTGCGCCTCATCAAGCCGTGGTTAATGATGCAAAAACCCTATCGGGTGGAAACTGTTGTCCCACAACGAGGTAATGCTTGGACACTAGTACTGCGTCCGCAAGGACATGAAGGTATTCGTTTTTCTCCAGGACAATTTGCTTGGTTAACGCTCGACCGCTCTCCCTATCATATTCAAGAGCATCCATTTTCGTTTTCTTCTAATGGCGATCGCAGCGATGAATTAGCATTGACGATCAAAGCCGTTGGTGACTTCACAAACACAATTAAAGATATTCAGCCAGGGACAAAAGCTTTTATCGATGGTCCCCACGGTGCTTTTACTCCCGACCCATTCGATTTTACTGGTTTAGTTCTCATCGCCAATGGTGTCGGTGTCACCCCGATGTTTAGCATTCTTATTACATTTGCTGAACGTGGCGATCGCCGACCTATTCGCTTAATTTACGCCAATCGTTCATGGGAAGATGTTGCTTTTCGCGAAGACCTAGAAGATCTCAATAAGCAATTAGATAACTTAAGTGTCACTCATGTGCTCAAACAACCGCCTGAAAATTGGAAAGGAGAATCAGGCTATGTCAATCAGGAGTTACTAGCACGACATCTTCCGCGCGATCGCGAAGGTTGGCGTTATTTTCTGTGCGGTTCTCCCCGCTTTTTAGATGCAGTCGAAAAAGCCTTACACGAGTTGGAAGTTCCTGCCAAATATATTCACATAGAACACTTTAATCTCGTTTGATGGAGATGAAAACAAGAGAATTATGCGTTTTAACATCATGATTGAAGTAGTCGTGTTTGTCTCTGTTGTTCTCGTGCTGACATCAGCTTTATTCGCCTACATCCAAAGACGTCCAGTCAAGCCAAGTATTGATTCTGGTTTGGTTGCGCCTACCAAGTAATTAACATCCTCCACGCCAATCACAGCGATAGACATACCCAACGTAGTTATCAACAAGCTTCAGATTGTGTAAACACAAAAGCAACACAAGTTACACATTTGTGCACCTTTATCGCCACTAGATTAAAGGTAAAACGTGTCATATTGAACTAATACCGTTTCGCTTTAAAGTTTCTACAAATAGACCGCAGAGGGGCAGAGGGGCAGAGGACGCAGAGGACGCAAAGGAGAAGTTAATTGTAGTTCTTATTTAGAGAACTTGTATAAATTAGAATATTTTTGACAGGTTAATACCAGTATTGTTGCAACAAGCAGCTTAAGATCAACTTTCAAAGGGCGTCTAAAAAAGAATAAACTTCCCATTCGAGAGCATCCTAAATTTGAAGTCTCCACACATGGGGGATTTAGGGGGTAAATACCGCATCGCTAAAACTCCTCAGAGAGCGTCATACCAAACTGCTGCATCAAACATAAGTTGTGACTTGATATCGCAGCAGTAACATTCAGATCTATAAACCAGCTACTATGTCAATTGTCACAGAGAAGCCAAGGTCAAAACAGTCACGTTTCAAGCCCAACAAGTGGCGCATTCCTTTCGTTCTGGCGACGACTATTGTTGTTGGTACCGTTGCTTTCATTCGATTTCATCAGACAACTCAACCACCTCCGACAACAGTTACTAGCCCAAAGCCAGTGATTCGCAATGTTGTTGCTTTAGGGCGCTTAGAACCACAAGGGGAAGTCGTCGCTCTGTCACCACCCAGTTCAGCCCAAGGCGCAAGAGTTGAGCAAATCTTGGTAAAAGAAGGCGACTGGGTGAAAGCAGGTGAAACAGTAGCAATTCTAGATACGCATACCCGTCTACAAGCTGCGCTAGAAAGCGCTCAAGCCGATGTCCAAGTTGCGCGTGCTGCACTCGCCAAAATCCAAGCAGGGGCGCAAACCGGAGAAATCGAAGCTCAAAAAGCTGCGATCGCCCGTCTGGAAGCCGAACTTGCAGGACAACAAGAAACGCTCCAAGCAACCGTAGCGCGTCAAGTAGCAGCACAGCGCAATGCTCAAAGTGACTACGAACGCTATCAACGACTTTACCAAGAAGGTGCAATTTCTGTGCAAGAACTCGAAACGAAACGCCTAAATGCAGAAACTGCACAACAGCAAGTTAATGAAAGCCAAGCAACTCGTAACGAAACAATTGCAACTCTACAACGCCAAATCGAGGAAGCGCGAGCTAATCTCAACCGCATTACCGAAGTACGCCCAACCGACGTGCGCGAAGCCCAAGCCCAAGTAGATCGGATGCTTGCTGCTGTTAAATTAACTCAAGCCGATCTAGCATTAAGCTACATTAAAGCTCCCATTGATGGAGAAATCATTAAAATTCATACGCGTTCTGGAGAAACAATTAGCTCCAACGGAATTGCGGAACTCGCGCGTACCAATCAAATGGTCGTTGTTGCAGAAGTCCTTGAAGAAGATATTAGCAAAGTGCGCGCTGGTCAAACAGCGAGTATTACCAGCGAAAATCGAGCTTTTGCTCAAAAAATTCAAGGAACTGTGACACAAGTAGGTAGAAAAATCGGCAAACAAAACATTTTAGATAGCGATCCCGCAGCTGACGTTGACGCCAGAGTTGTCGAAGTTCGCATTAGTTTACCTCCAGATGCAAGCGAGCTAGTTTCTGGTTTGACTTACGCCAGAGTGATTGTAGAAATTAGCGTTTAACTTTGATAAACCATACTAAATTAATGCCAAGAAAATGAATCGTAAAATTCCTTTGGCATGGTTACAACTTACGCGTGAAAAAACACGATTAATTGTGGCATTGGCTGGCATTGCTTTTGCCAATATTTTAATGTTTATGCAATTGGGTTTTCGAGAAGCACTGTTTGATGGTAATGTTCAATTTCACCAAAGC
Organism: Chroococcidiopsis sp. TS-821; assembly: GCF_002939305.1. Lineage (NCBI taxonomy): Bacteria > Bacillati > Cyanobacteriota > Cyanophyceae > Chroococcidiopsidales > Chroococcidiopsidaceae > Chroococcidiopsis > Chroococcidiopsis sp. TS-821. The sequence goes on from NZ_MVDI01000003.1 coordinate 389,110, forward strand.
TTGAATGGCGAGATTGTTGTCATCAATCCTCAATCGGATGCGTTACTTTCTCTAAAAACTTTTTCGCAGCGGCGCTTGTATCAAATTTTAGCACTTGAGGAAGTGGAATCCGTTCATCCTATTTATATAGGTTTTACTTCTTGGAGAAATCCTCAAACGCGGAAGCTGCGTAGTATTCAAGTTATTGGATTTAATCCAGATGCTTCGATCGTCAACTTACCAGGAGTTCAACAAAACCTCGATAAAATTAAGCAACCCGATGTTTTTTTATTCGACCAAGGCTCGCGTCAAGAGTTTGGGACGATCGCTGCTGATTTTTCGCAAGGAAAGGCGATCGCCACAGAAGTAGGAGGACGCACAATCAGGATCGGCGGACTGTTTCAGCTAGGAACATCATTCGGTGCTGATGGTAATTTAATCACCAGCGATTTAAATTTTTTCCGTTTATTTAATCAAGACGGACGAAACCTCGGACTTATTGACCTAGGTTTAGTCAAACTCAAACCAGGAACAAACACTGAAGTTGTGCTTGAAAAGCTGCGTAGTTCTATAACGCAAAAAGATATCAGAATACTGTCTAAGCAAGAATTTATCGATTTTGAAAAATCTTATTGGGCAAGTAGTACAGCAATCGGCTTTATCTTTACTTTAGGCACAATCATGGCGTTTGTCGTTGGAACTGTGATTGTTTATCAAATATTGTACAGTGAAATCGCCGATCACTTACCCGAATACGCAACGCTTAAAGCCATAGGATATACGCATTTTTACTTATTAATTGTTGTTTTTCAACAAGCTTTAATTCTAGCAGCTTTAGGTTATTTACCTGGATTTGCCTTTGCAATGTTTCAGTACAACATAGTACAAAAAGAAACGCTTCTACCAATCGCAATGACCGTTAGCCGAGCCTTATTAGTCCTATTTTTGACAGTTGTGATGTGCTGCGTATCGGGAGTAATCGCTATCCGTAAATTGCGGGCGGCTGATCCAGCAGATATTTTTAGCTAGTCGGTAATCTATGCAATACCCAGTTCTGAAAATTCAATCTCTCAATCACTACTACGGTAAAGGCGTTTTGCAAAAGCAAACGTTATTTGATATTAATTTAGAAATTGGTGCAGGAGAGTTTGCGATTATTACAGGACAATCAGGATCGGGAAAAACCACATTACTTAGTTTGATTGGTGGTTTGCGTTCTGTACAATCTGGAAGTATTCAGTTTCTCGGTCAAGAATTGTCTGGTGCGAGTCAGCAAAAGCTAGCACAACTGCGACGCCAAATCGGTTATATCTTTCAAGCACACAACTTACTAGGGTTTCTCACAGCACAGCAAAATGTACAAATGGCTGCGCAAGTCAACAACATTTCGATGCAAACAGCGCGATCGCGATCGCAAACCATTCTCCAAGCCGTCGGATTAGGCGATCGCCTCAATTACTACCCCGAAAATCTCTCTGGCGGACAAAAACAACGCGTTGCGATCGCTAGGGCTTTAGTCAACCAACCTAAACTTGTCTTAGCTGACGAACCGACAGCATCTTTAGATAGCAAATCTGGTCGCGCTGTTGTTGAATTGATGCAGCATCTTGCTCAAGAACAAAGCTGTACGATTGTCATGGTGACACACGATAATCGCATTTTAGACGTGGCTGACCGGATTATTCATATGGAAGATGGTCGCTTAAGCGACAATAATCGCTTCACATCAGATACGCACCAATTAATTCATTTTGATTCATAAAGACAAAAGCCCCTCTTTCAACCAAACGTTCATCTAAAAAGGTGCGACTTGCAATTATACTCACCCCTACAATAACCAAGAAGTTACACATAACCTATACACTAATTACCCTTTTTAAAAACTTGTTCTTTGTATTTATGTGAGAAACTATCTACAAAGATTTAAAAGGTAGTGCCTTTTGAAAGATTTTCTCTAAATTTTCACTTCAAAGCTTAGAAGATCTTGATTTCGTAGTATTTAATACAGTTTCTTTAAAAAAAAGGTCTTACTAGCTAATTCAAAATTATTTCACTATCTAAATTAGAAATAACGTTACTTGCGAATACCGTACGTATCAACCGCTTAAGAATAAATTAATATTTGGCATTGGCAACCAACTATTTTACCTTCTCAATATGCTGTAAAGTCTTTACCAGTTTAAAAATCATGAATACAGTCTTAATAGATCATCCTCGGCATCGTCACCTACCTAGTAAACCAGAGAATAAGCTTTATCCTGCACTGCGAAAATCAGCTGGGCATGAAGTTCATTCAACGCGCCAAGGAAGGTTAGTCGCCGATGTTCAAATTCGGGGAATTTTACGTATATATTCACAAAAACGAAATGACGAACAGCTAACACCAATAATTGCTGATTACCCTGTTATTGGTAGTAACATTGTTGAAGCGGTACGCTACGTTGAGCCAAAGCAAAGTGACGATAAAGGGCTAGTTTGGATTAACAAAAAGCAATATTTTAAAAACGTACCATCACAAGTTTGGAACTACAGTGTTGGCAACTATCAAATTTGTCAAAAATGGCTCAAAGATCGCGAAGGGTGTTATCTCAGCAGTAAAGACATTCGCCAATATCAGCGGATTATAACTGCATTGAACGAAATGATCGAGCTAATGGCAGGAATTGAGGCAGTATTTCAGCCTGGCTCAAAAAAAGAACAATTATTTATCGCCGCTCATCAATAAGGCAAGGCTAAAGCATGGTTTCATCGCAACACAAAACTTCAGATGTGACAATACCTCGTCCGCCAGTTGCTCAAGGCGTACCACCGCAGGTCAAAATTCTGCAAATGATGAATGCCTATCGACTTGCGCAGTCAATTTCTGTAGCAGCGAAGTTGGGTATTGCAGATTTATTGACACAACCGCAGAGTATCACAGCGTTAGCCCAAGCAACTGCAACGCACGAACAGTCACTGTATCGGTTGTTAAGAGTACTTGCTAGTTTTGATATCTTCACCGAAGACGCAAACGGCTTATTTCACCTGACACCCAGAGGTGCATTACTGCAAAGCAACATTTCCAATTCGCTACGAGACTATGCGATTGTCGTTGGTGAAAAGTGGCACTGGCGGATGTGGGGAGGTATTCTGCACAGTATTAAAACCGGCGAACCTGCTTTTGACCATCTTTTCGGGATGGAGTTTCAAGAATACTACCAGCAAAATCCTGAAGTTGCCAAAAACTTTGATGGAGCGATGGTCAGCGCCCTAGCAATGACCGATGTTGCCATTTTAGCTAATTATGACTTCACAGCATTCGAGCGCGTTGTAGATATTGGCACAGGAAGTCAAGGCGACGGCAAACTCATTGCTTCGATATTGAAAAACAATCCATCACAACAAGGAGTTTACTTCGACACTCCAACACGTATCGAACAAGTAAAACGGCTGATTGAAGTAACAGAATTAAGCGATCGCACTCAACTTGTCACCGGAGATGTTTTTCAATCATTTCCCCCTGATGGCGATCTTTACATCATCAAAAACCTGATTCACGACTACGACGACGATCGCGCGATCGCTATTCTCAAAAACTGCCGCCAAGCGATCGCCACACATGGCAAACTGTTACTCATCGAGATGGTTATCCCGCCAGGTAACGAACCATCCCTAGGCAAAATCCTAGACGTAGAAGCACTCCTCATGAGTAGAGGTGCCATTGAACGCACCCAAGAACAATATCAACAACTTCTCGCCGCCGCCGGTTTTCAACTCACCAACATTATCTCATCGCGCTCTCCCATGAGCATCATCGAGTCGATACCAACATAACCTCTCTTTATCTACCCTGCGGGAAGGCTACGCCAATGTGGTTCGTTCACTCTTTGAAACCACAATCTAAAACTCACCAATAAACCAACATGACTACACTCACCAACAACCAAACAATCACAACAATTTCCCAAGACGCCGATCTTGTCACTCTCATCAACGTCTTCATCGTCGAACCAGAAAACCAACAATTACTCGTCGATTTATTAGTAAAAGCAACAGAAGAAGTCATGTGCAAACTTCCTGGCTTCATCTCAGCCAACATCCACAAAAGCTTAGACGGCAAACGAGTCACAAACTACGCGCAATGGAGAAGTGTAGAAGACTTTCGCGGCATTTTTAATAATCCCGAAGCCGTATCACATATGCCCGCGATCGGCAAAATCGCCCAATCCGATCCTACACTTTACGAAATTTGCTACATCAAAAAGTCTTAGCAGTATTTAAAACGGTCAACACCCTGAAGAGAATGTGTTAATGCCCCTCAAAGTAGCTCAAAAGTCCTCATTTAGGAGGCAGAATTCCACACTAACAAAGAGGGATGTCATGTCTCAAGTCAATCTCAAAACAAAACCCAAAAAACCTCCCATAGCCCTGATTCAAGCAATGATGAATATTACCAGTTCATTGCAGAATTTCAGAGCCAAAATGATGCCACCACAAGTGGCAATGGTAGAAATGATCAACGCATACCAAGTATCGCAAGCAATACACGTTGCAGCCAAACTAGGAATTGCTGACTTATTAAAAGATCGAGCTAAAAACAGCAGCGAACTAGCCCAGCTAACTGGTATGCACGAACCATCACTTTATCGCTTGTTGCGATCGCTTGCCAGTTTTGGCATCTTTGCTGAAGACGAAGATGGGCGCTTCAATTTAACACCACTAGCCGCAACGTTACAAACTGACACCCCCAACTCGGTACGTGCTTGGGCAATTATGTCTGGTGAAAAATGGCACTGGGATTTGTGGGGAAACTTAATCGAAAGCGTCAAAACAGGTAAAACAGCCGTTGAACATACCTTTGGCAAACCGAATATATTCGAGTATTTTGTCCAAAATCCGCAAGCGGGCAATAACTTTGACGAGGCAATGACTAATTTAGCCTCAATGAATAATAGTGCGATCGCCACAGGATACGATTTTTCAGGAATTTCTAAATTAGTTGATATCGGCGGCGGTTACGGCAGTCATTTGTCAACAATTCTCAAAGCTTATCCCGCAATCAAAGGCGTTTTATTCGATCAACCCTCTGTAATTACAGGTGCGAAAGAGTTTATCGAAGTCAATGGACTTGCAGATCGTTGCGAATTAGTTGCAGGTGACTTTTTCCAATCAGTACCATCTGGCGGTGATGCTTACCTACTCAAAACCGTAATCCACGACTGGGATGAACCCCAAGCGATCGCCATTCTCAAAAACTGTCGCCGCGCCATGGCAGAACACAGCAAGCTATTGCTAGTAGAAGCCGTTCTTCCCCCAGGAAACACGCCGTATTTCGGCAAACTTCTAGACTTAGAAATGCTCACCACCTCTGGCGGACGCGAACGTACCGAAGCAGAATATCGCACGCTTTTTGACGCCGCAGGTTTCAAACTCACAAAAGTTTTTGCCACAGCATCCCCCTGGAAAGTAATTGAGGGTGTTGGTGTTAGCTAGGAAACAAAAATGACAACGACAACAAATACCGCTATGCCACCAGATTTACCTCCACAAGTGGCAATGATGCAAATGTTAGGGGGTTTGCGGGTAGCGCGATTGATCTACGCCGCTGCTGAATTGGGAATTGCTGACTTGCTAGCTGATGGTTCCAAAAGCATCGATGAATTAGCGCAAGCAACTGATACTCATGCGCCATCACTGTATCGATTAATGCGATCGCTTGCTAGTGTAGGCATTTTTTCTGAGTACGAGCGCTGCTTTAGCTTAACGCCTTTGGCTGAGTTTCTTCAAAGTGATACACCTGATTCTGTTCGCGCTGCGGTCAAGTTTTTTGGTCAAGATTGGCACTGGAATGTTTGGGAAAATCTGCACTACAGCGTTCAAACAGGCAAACCCGCATTTGAGCATCTCTACAAACAAGGATTATTTGAATATTACCAAGATCCTGAAGTCGCGCGCGTTTCTAGCGAGTCTAAAGCAAGTATTTCACAACGTGCAGCGCAGTCACTCCTAGCAAATTACGACTTTTCGTCGATGCACAAGGTAGTGGATATTGGAATTTATGCAAGTGCTAGCACAATTGTTGCACTTTTGCAAGCAAATCCTACATTGCAAGGGGTACTTTTTGATTTTCCCTCGGCGATCGCGGCGGCGACGCCAGCAATTGAATCCGCCCAAATCGGCGATCGCGCTCAACTTGTTGGAGGTAACTGTCTAGATGCAGTACCGAGTGGTGGTGATGCCTACATTTTGATGTTTGTCGTTCACAACTGGGACGACGATCGCGCAGTGCAACTGCTAAAAAACTGTCGCGAGGCGATGACAGCTGACGGTAAACTGCTCATCGTAGAAATGATTATGCCTCCTGGTAATGCGCCATTTGTGGGCAAGTTAATCGACTTAGAATCGTTACTCACAACGCCTGGCGGTTACGAACGCACCGAAGCGCAATACCGATCGCTTTTAGAAGCCGCTGGATTTAAAGTAACGCGCATTATCCCTACACAAACCGCCAATAGCATCATCGAAGCTGTACGCGCTTGAATCAAGGAGCTATTTTTAATGGTTGTTCAAACAAAACCAGCATCACAATTTCAATCGGCAGAGGAGATGCCTGGTAGCTTTGGTAAGCTATTTGGAGGTGAGACAAAAGAGCTATTTAGAGACGAAGAACTGTTTTACTGGGAACACTTTCAGCGTTATGGTTCAATTTTTAAATCGCGCATCTTTGGCAAAAATTTCGCCTTTTTGATTGGTCCTGATGCTAATCGCTTAGTATTAGCAGAAAAAGCCGATTGTCTTTCTGCACGGTTAGGTTGGATTTTTTTAGAACCTATTTTTGGTAAAGGTTTACTGTTGCAAGATGGTGCCGAACACCAAGCAACGCGCCGCTTAATGTACCCTGCAATGCACGGGCGATCGCTTGCGAATTACTTCAACACAATCCAAGAAATTGTCGATGAATTTTTTGCAGATTGGACACCAGGAAAGACAATTTCCCTTATTGAAGAGTTTACCAATCTTTCAACAACAATTGCAATTCGCTTGATATTGGGAACAGAAACTGATAGCGAATTTACTGAAGCGATGCAGTATTTTTTAGCAATGCTCACGGGGCGACGCGCAAAGCTCAAACTTGATATTCCGCAAACTGTATACGGGCGATCGCAGCAAGCAAGACGCAACTTACAAGCTTTTTTACGGCGCAAAATTGCCCAACGCAAGCAACAAGGAGCGCTACAAGAGTCCCGCGACTTTTTAGGATTGCTACTCGCGGCTGTTGATGAAAATGGCAACTCTTTAAGTGAATCAGATATCATCGACCAACTGCTGATGGTACTCTTTGCCGGACATGAAAATCCGGCGGTACTTCTTTCGTGGTTAATGTTTGAATTAGTAGCGCATCCAGAGTGGCGCGATCGCCTCCGCAACGAATACGCCCAAGTTGTCGGAAATGAACCCCTCAACTTATCGCATCTCAAACAACTTTCTCAAACGAGTTACGCGCTAAAAGAGGTAGAACGCCTGTATCCTCCTGTACAAAATATCTCGCGTGGCGTTGTCAAAGATATTCATTATGCAGGTTACTGCATTCCCGCAGGCTGGTACGTGGATATTTCCCCACTGCTAACGCATCGTCTTCCAGAAATTTACACCGATCCCGATTGCTTCGACCCCGATCGCTTTGCGCCACCACGCGAAGAAGATAAAAAGCACCCCTTCGCCTTAGTTGGCTTTGGTAGTGGTCCGCACAGCTGCTTAGGCTGGCAATTTGCCCAAATGGAAATGAAAATTATCCTCTCTAAGCTATTGCGCTACGACTGGAGTATATCTCCTGAACCAAGTGCCGTTTTCCCAGTACGTCAGCCTTCTAAGTTTCAAGATAGTCTTCAAGCACAAATAAATGGGTAATAGGTAACGGGTAATGGGTAATGGAAATAAATATTCTTACCAATTACCAACCTCAATATTAAATTTGTTTTACTCACTTGCTGAGCTTTGTTAATTAGACTTTTGAGGGTTTACTCCACGGCAATAGAAGCTATTTTAACCCCGATCTCTGACCTCTGACCCTGACCTCTGCTATGCAACTTAGTTTTGTCAGTCAACCACGTTACAGGCTGCAATTTGTCGGTAAACGCACTATTGATATCTTAGGCGCTGGTATTGGAATACTTCTGCTTAGCCCTCTGATGCTGGCGATCGCGCTTGTAATTTTTCTAGACTCTCCTGGTCCTGTCTTTTTTCGTCAAGAACGTTTAGGGCGCGGTGGTAAGCCTTTCTTAATTTGGAAATTCCGCACTATGGTAGTCAATGCCGAGCAACTTTTGCAAGACCTCGAACACTTGAACGAATCCGACGGCGGAATCCTCTTTAAAATGAAAGACGATCCCCGCGTTACACGCGTAGGTAAATTCTTGCGCCGCACAAGTTTAGACGAGCTACCACAGTTATTTAACATTATTCAAGGTCATATGAGTTTGGTGGGTCCGCGTCCTCTACAATTACGCGACTGCACTTTAGCGATCGCGGAGTATCAAAATGCTTTCACCAAACGTTTAGAACTCCTACCTGGTGTAACAGGCTTGTGGCAAATTAGCGGACGTAGCGAGGTGAGTTTTGACTATATGCTGCACCTAGATGCAATTTATCGCGATCGCTGGTCTTTATGGCTCGACCTTTGGATCATTTGGCAAACCTTGATTGTCGTCATGACAGGCAAAGGCGCTTACTAAATCAATACTAGTAGTTAGTTGCTAGTTGCTAAGTTCACGCAGGTGGATAGGGTTTATTGAGCCGCGATTTTTATTGCTAGGCTCCCAATTGTCAAAGTAACATCCAATTCATGCACGCAGTTCAAAATATCATAAGATAGACTCAGTAGATACATACGACGTGCAGTGCAGCCTGATTTAATAGGCTTAGAATTTACCAAGGGAGAATTGAAGCGATTAACTGGAGTCAATCCAGATAATGTATGGCGCCGCTCAATTCGGCAAAACCGAGAAAAACGCTTCAGTTTTTTATCAAACGAGTTTGTCAAAGTTTTTGTACCAACCGTTATTCTTGTTGGTCTACTTTATGCATTCGTCATTAGAACAATAGTCGGGACAACAATTGCAGGAGCGATCGCACTTTTTATTATTACATTCATTCTCATCGCCCTCGGACGTTGGATTTGGCAGCAAAGAATTTACCCGCAACCGCTCAAAAATCTCTTAAACAATGTCGATCGCTACCATCGCGTTTTACAAGAAATCGCTACGCTCGATGAAACCGCAGCGAGTACTGATGAAGTAGAACGCAATGCACTTTTACAAGCTTTACACCACTTGAGAGCCGACTTAGTTCAAGCTTTACAAATCGAAAGAAGCTTAAGGCAATCAAAACCAACCGACACGCCAATTGTACTCTCACCGCCAAAACTCACGCATATTCAAACTCAGGAGTACGCGCCAATTGTAAATACTCTGTTGCAAATTAGCAGCAGCGTGCAAGCAGAAGTGCGAAAATTACAAGCGCAGCTTCTGAATTAAAGATGGCAACTCAACCCAAAATTATTGTCCTCGATGATGACCCTACAGGTTCGCAAACGGTTCACAGTTGTCTCCTTTTGACACGCTGGGATGAAGAAACACTGCGACTAGGGTTAACCGATGAATCGCCGATATTCTTTGTGCTGACAAATACGCGATCGCTACCTCCCGATCGAGCCGCCAAGGTTACAAAAGAAGTCTGTCACAACCTCAAAGCTGCGATCGCCGCCACCGGAATTACCGATTTTCTCATCGTTAGTCGCTCTGATTCTACACTACGCGGACATTACCCCATCGAAACTGATGTCATTGCCGCAGAACTTGGTCCATTTGATGCACATTTTCTCGTACCAGCCTTTATAGAAGGCGGACGCATTACCCGCGATAGCATCCATTACTTAATTGTGGATGGTATTCCAATTCCCGTACACGAAACAGAATTTGCCCGCGATTCGGTTTTTAGTTACACCTACAGCTACTTACCCGACTACGTTGCCGAAAAAAACCAAGGACGCATCCGCGCAGAGCAAGTTGAGCGATTTTTATTAAACGACATTCGTCGCGGTACAGATGTTACAGGTAAACTTTCTACCCTCGAAAGACTACAAAACTTAACAGACAATCAATGCGTTGCAGTTGATGCTGAAACGCAAGACGATCTCAATCGCTTTGCGCAAGATGTTCTCACAGCAGCAAGTCAAGGTAAACGCTTTTTATTCCGTAGCGCCGCGAGTTTACTCACAGCTTTAGCGCAGTTACCACCGCAACCCGTACCGCCAGAGGAAATGTCGCAATACGTACGCGAGGGTAAACTAGGTGTCGTACTGGTTGGTTCGCACGTCAAAAAGACAACCGAACAATTAGAAAACCTCTTGCAAGAACCCGACGTCGTAGGAATCGAAGTCGATGTCGCGCAGTTGTTAGACGACTCGCTAGAACAACCGCATCAGTTACTTACAACAACACTAGAAAAAGTCTACGCGGCGCGCGAAAATGGTAAAACTCCCGTAGTCTATACAAGCCGCCAAGAACTCGTTTTTGCCGATGTTCAGACACGATTGCAGTTTGGTATATCTGTCTCTTCGCTACTAATGGACATTGTGCGCGGCTTACCTCGCGATATTGGGTTTTTAATTAGCAAAGGAGGTATAACCTCGAACGATGTCTTGAGTACAGGTTTAGCTTTAACAACGGCACGTCTTTTAGGTCAAATTTTAGCGGGATGTTCGATCGTACGTACTCCATCCGATCACCCGCAGTTTCCCAACTTACCCGTCGTGTTGTTTCCTGGTAACGTTGGTGATGCCAATGCCTTAACAACAATTTACCGAAGACTCAAAAACTAACAAAGCGATGAAACTACTTTAACTCTGACCCCTACTTCATACGTCAAGCTTAGTATCATCGACACTCGACAAATACGCTTTGCGATCGCTGGGCGCTTTACCTCGCCATTGATCCAATACATCTTTTACCAAAACTTCTTTGAGCCAAATTTGCGTCACAATCAACAGCGGAATTGCCAGAAATAAACCTAAAAAACCAAAAAAACCGGCAAAAACTACCACTGCTAAAATTGTAAACACTGGCAGTAGCGAAACTTCTTGCTGCATAATCAGCGGCACGAGAATCAAACTTTCAACCTGTTGAATAACAACATACAAGCCAATCACAGCAACTGCTTTCCAAGGCGCATCGAGTAAGGCAAGTAAAGCTGGTGGAAAGACGCTCAGAGTAGGTCCAATATTAGGAATAAATTCAAGTATGCCTGCTAAAGCCGCATTGACGAGTGGCAGCGGTACTCTAAGCACTGATAATCCCACAAAGCTGAATAAAGCTACAAAGCACATTGTAATTAAAGTCCCTCTGATCCAGCCTATGAGTGCAGCTTCACACTCGCGCAGAATTTGATCGACGCGCCGCCGATAAAACGCTGGAAAAGTCAAAATCAAAATGCGGCGATACGGTGCAGGATCGGCAAGCAACATGATCGTGACAACGAAAAACAGCAAAAAGCTTAAAATAGCCGTCAGTGAAATGTTGACTAAGAGCAAAACATTGCCGAGGATTTGAGCTAGTAAGGTTTGCAGTTGTCCTGCAAGGTTATTAAGTAAATTGACTTCCTCGAACACTTGCCCAGGAACGACAGTTTGCAGCCAGTTGTACCATATTCTGATTCGGTCAGAGATTGCTGGTACGAGTGCTACGAGTTCTTTTAATTGGTCAATGATCCTTGGCACGATCACCGCAAAAAAGCCAGCAATCAAAGCCAACAAGACCGTCATGGTCATGGCAATAGCTATACCTCGATTGATGCGATAGCGCTGGATACTGCGCACAACGCGATTTAAAACTGTTGCGAGAACAACAGAAGCAAATATCAGCAAAACGACTTGCCGAATTTGCCATAGAATATAAAGCGCGATCGCGAAGATGAGTAAACCAAGCCATTGCCCGAACTTCACAGTATTGCCTCCATTCTTGGCTACACAGGATTGTGCTTTCAGAGGGATCAGAGGGTATGGGAATTTACTTTGATACGGATTGTGTCTATGTCTCAAGCAGTCTCGACACAAATCCTTCTTTATTTCTATATGACTGAAGTTTGCGACTTTTAACTAGCTGACCGGGCTAGTTTTGACCTCGTTTAACCCCTTCTTTGGTCACTGTAATCTGTAGAAATCTCCAGTGTCGTCCTCCCTAAGACTTGGCAGTTATACCCTTTTCACTGGAAATGTTTCTACAAACAGGCAGCTTCAGGAGAACTTTAATTGTAGTTCTCAGCTAGTGACATGGTATGAGCTACTCGCCAACGGCTTACGACTAATTGCTTAACTTAAGAATATACAGTTCTAGACCAGAACTAATCTAAGATGATATAAAGTTGGTTCGCTGCTTAAACCAGTATTGCATGACTGATTCTGCCCTGCCAGAAATAGAGACAACTCTTACCCCTCCTTCCACTAACATCGCGAACAATAACTTACAAGTTCGCCTCAAGGGTGAGGGAGAACATCTGTTATTGATTTTGCCGACAGAAGTAGAATCTTCTGCTACGGCTACAACTTGGTCGGATCTTTGGCAACAATTGAAGCAGCGGCTGAATGGTGGCGATCGCTTTTGGCAACCTAACACTGTCGTCCATCTCATGGCAACAGATCGATTGTTGGATACTCGACAACTACAAGCGATCGCAGATGCCTTAACCGAAGCACAACTTCAGTTAACTCATGTTTTCACCAGCCGCCGCCAAACTGCTGTTGCTGCTGCAACTGCGGGTTACAGTGTAGAACAACAAGCACCGATTACAAGACTGCACCAAACTGCCAATACTGCTCCTACGCCTCTTGCTGAGCCGCTATATCTACAAATGACTGTGCGCTCTGGCATCGAAATTCGTCATGCAGGCTCAGTCATTGTGTTAGGAGACCTTAATCCAGGTGGTACTGTAGTAGCAAATGGCGATATTCTAGTTTGGGGTCGTTTGCGCGGAGTTGCCCATGCAGGTGCAGCCGGTAATTCCAAGTGTCTGATCATGGCACTGCAAATGGAACCAACGCAGTTACGGATTGCAGAGTTTGTCGCTAGGGCACCGACGAACATTCCATCTCAGTTTTATCCTGAGGTAGCTTACGTCGCGCCTGAAGGCATTCGGATCGCCAAAGCTGCTGATTTTTCTAAATCCCAATTTTCTTTACCGTCATGAAGCGTATCATTGTCACTACCTCTGGTAAAGGAGGAGTAGGTAAAACCACAGTCACAGCCAATTTGGGTATGGCACTAGCCCGCTTGGGGCGGAAAGTCGTTTTAGTCGATGCCGATTTTGGTCTAAGAAACTTAGACTTGCTCCTGGGATTGGAAAATCGCATCGTCTACACCGCAATGGAAGTAGTATCGGGCGAGTGTCGTTTAGAGCAAGCTTTAGTAAGAGATAAACGCGAATCAGGCTTGGTTTTGCTTCCCGCCGCCCAAAACCGCAATAAAGAAGCGATCTCCTCCGAACAAATGAAACAATTAGTCGATTCTTTGACAGAAATGTACGACTATGTCGTCATAGATTGCCCTGCGGGAATCGAAATGGGCTTCAAAAATGCGATCGCTGGTGCAAAAGAAGCATTAATTGTGACAACACCAGAAATTGCAGCAGTGCGCGACGCAGATCGCGTTATTGGCTTACTCGAAGCCCAAGGAATCAAAAATATCCATTTGGTTCTGAACCGCCTGCGCCCCGCGATGGTACAAGCAAACGACATGATGTCGGTGCAAGATGTCCAAGAAATCCTCTCAATTCCGCTGATTGGCGTTGTTCCAGAAGATGAACGCGTTATTGTTTCGACGAACCGAGGCGAACCGCTAGTGCTATCCGAAACGGCTTCGCTTGCAGGAATGGCGTTTGAGCATATTGCCCGTAGATTAGAAGGCGAAAAAGTAGAATTTCTTGATTTGGAACCTGTCCAAGACAACTTCTTTACTCGCCTACGTAAGCTGCTGTTTTCTATTATCTAGACGATTTCTACCCCTGCATTCACTGTCATGATTACCGAATTCCTCGATAGATTCTTTCCGGTGTCGCGCAATGAAAACACAAGCCGTGATGCAGTTAAGCAGCGACTGCAACTAGTAATTGCCCACGATCGCGCCGATCTTAGCCCCCAGGCACTTGAAAAAATGCAACAGGAAATTTTAGAAGTCGTCTCGCGATACGTCGAACTCGAACCGGAGGGATTAGAGTTCTGTTTAGAAAATAACCAACGCACTACCGCACTGATTGCTAATCTACCGATCCGGCGCGTTAAAGATGTCGAGGTTCAGTAAACTAGCGGGATACTGAGTAATTGCTTGAGCAAATTAAATTGTTACGCGCTCGTCTGCGTTTATCTGTAAGAAGCGAAAAATAAGAAAACTAACATAAAGTAATCATCAAAGATATCTCATTAACAAACAATATTTCGAGCTATTTGAGTTCAGAAATTATGCGAAAATTATTGACTATTTAAACTAGTATTTGTCTGACATATTTACGTCATATCAGCGTCATATCTATCCCACAAAATTAAATAATATAGTTATCCTGCCGCTATAGTAAGTCTATTGGGGTTGTGAATCTTTCAGCAGTCTTGACTAGATATCGCAAATCTAATAGAAACGCGATCGCTGATAACTTACACAATACGTAGTTACTTACAGCTTTCCACTTGAATAAACTACACAACCCCCTATCTCCTGCTTCCCGCTCCCCAAGACCGCAACAACGGATTATTGGGCTACTGCTCGCAGGTGCAAGCGTTGCTAGTGTTGGAATTGTCGGGTGTACTCCTGTTGTTGAAGTACAAGCCGATCGCGGTAGGCTACTTAGCCAAACTGATACCGTCGCATCTAGAACTGCGCTCGCCGATGTCCAAGCTTTAGTGAAATTAGGTCCTAGAGTGACGGGAACACCCGTCATGGAGCAAGCAAGAGCTTATCTGATTGAACAGTACACTCGTGCGGGCTACGAAACACGAACTCAAACGTTTACGTACCCAAAATTTGAGGATCTTGGTTCGCATATTACAGTCAATGGTCAAATCCTCAATGGACGCGCCCTCAATGGTTCAACAGCGGGAAAACCTAGCGCGCGGCTTGTTGTCGTTCCAAATGTCGGACAGCGCTCGGATTTTGCTACGGTTGATGTCCGAGGTGTGATCGCACTCGTTCGACGCGGTGAAATTCCTTTTTTGCAAAAAGCCCAAAATGCAGTTGAGGCAGGTGCAGTAGGTGTCGTTATTGTGAATAATGAACCTGGTGAATTGTACGGCACGCTCGGTGATGAAGTACAAATTCCAGTACTCGCATTATCTGGAAAAGCAGGTAACTCTCTATTTGAGTCGCAGCGATCGCACGCAACACTTGCAGTCAATACTCGCCAGCGCACAGTCATGGGAACAAATGTCATCGCGCATCTTCCTGATGTGACGCAACCGCGCGTTGTTGTCGGCGCCCATTATGACTCGGTTCCAGGTTCACCAGGCGCGAATGATAATGCATCGGGTACTGCTGTTGTTTTGGATATTGCCCGTAACGTGGCGCAAACACCATTAGCCCGCGAAGCTTGGTTTGTTGCTTTTGACGGCGAGGAAGATGGTTTACACGGTTCTAGAGCCTTCGTAAGTCAAGCTCAACCCGACTGGTTGCAAAGTCTTGATGCCATGCTTAATTTCGATATGGTCGGTGTCAACGAGCAGTTACTTGTGGGTGGAACGCAATCACTCACTAAACTAGTGCAAGCAACACAATCTGATATTTCGACGTTTGGCGGTCAAGGTGGTAGCGATCACGCTCCTTTCGCTAGAGTCGGCGTTCCCGTACTCTTCTTCTATCGAGGACAAGAACCAAATTATCACACTCCCAACGATAAATCTGTCGATCCACGGCTACTTGATGAAACAACTCAAGTGGGGCTCAATGTCCTCAAGCAATTGCTCGGTTCGGATACCAACAATCGTATCTCCCTCAGAAAAAGCTTGTTGTAACTACCTTGAAGTATGCGGCGATCCGTACTCGAAAACGCTAGAAATATAAAGTCGTAACGAGTATGATTTATATGAGTGTTAATTAATGTGTTAATTCGAGATGTGAGGGGCAGTTAAAACGTTTATCGATTCCTTAGATTGTAGATATCCTTGCAAAGCCATGCTGAAATTGTTACCTATAGGTGCTGCCCTAGCTACTATTATTACTGCTCAGCCTGAAATACTACCATCAGCAGCAAACACCGCACAGAAAAACACGAGTACAACAGCAGCATTGGTCAAACCAGAACCAATAGTAGCTAGTACTCTACCTAACACAATCGCGCAAACGCGTTATCGCCCACCTCAACAAACCGACGACTCTGGTCAAATTGGGACATTCGTCGTCTTAGGTGCGATTGGCGCTACAGCTGCGGTGGCGATCGCTAGTAGTACAAAAAACAAACTCCCCACAGGTACGACGACTAAGCAGGGTAGTTTCGACAAAGCAAGTCCTAAACTCCAGAAGCGATTGATGACACTGCTACACAATGACCAAGCAGCAGCTAATCGTTTGATAACGAACATCAAACTCAATCACCCGCACCAATCGACAAACTGGGCGATTGAGAAGGCAATTTACGACCTAGAACGCGATCGCGGAGGTAGATGATTAAGAGCAGAGGGATAGAGGAAGCAGAGGAGAATACTGAATAATTCATCACTAGCTAATAATAACTAGTCACCAACCCCTCACTCCTCACCCCTCCTTTACAACATTCCACCAGCAGCTTGAAAGCGGGCGCGCGCTCTTTTAAGTGCTTGCCTAGCTTGAATTTGCTCTTGACGCGAGGCGTTTTGAATTTGATTTACTTTAGCTTCGGCTTGATTGTAAGCAGCACGAGCAGCTTCTAAATCAATCGTGTCGCCCCGTTCTGCACCATTTACAAGAATGGTAACTTCATCACTTTCAACTTCAGCAAATCCACCCATGAGTGCGATCGCTACCCAATTTTCATTCGAGCTAGGGCGAACTCGCATAACGCCTGTATCCAGCGCGGTTAACAGTGGTGCGTGACCGCTGAGAATACCCAACTGACCGGTAGTACTTGGTAAAATTACTTCTTGCGCAGTTGCATCCCAAATAGTTTTATCAGGTGAGATGACACGAACAGTTAAAGCCATATTTGCAAATAGGAAATACAGTAAACAATAATCAAGGTCAAATGGTAATAGGTAACTGGTAATAGATTTATGCCAATTACCGATTACCGATTACCTCTTAGCTTTTCATCTTTTCTGCTTTAGCGATCGCTTCATCGATATTGCCCACCATGTAGAATGCTTGCTCAGGTAGGTCGTCGAGTTCGCCAGAAAGAATCCGCTGGAAGCCTTTGATCGTTTCTTCAAGTTTCACGTACTTACCAGGAGAACCTGTAAAGACTTCTGCAACAAAGAATGGCTGCGACAAGAAGCGCTCAATTTTACGGGCGCGTGCTACAGTTAGGCGATCGTCTTCGGATAGTTCATCCAAACCAAGAATCGCGATAATATCTTGAAGTTCCTTATAACGCTGTAGCGTTGCTTGAACTGCGCGGGCAGTGGTATAGTGTTCTTCACCAACAACGCTAGGCTGCAACATTGTTGAAGTCGAACCGAGGGGATCTACCGCCGGGTAAATTCCTTTAGCCGCTAAACCACGCGATAGTACAGTGGTTGCATCCAAGTGCGCAAACGTTGTAGCAGGTGCAGGGTCGGTTAAGTCGTCTGCAGGGACGTATACTGCCTGAATTGAGGTAATCGAGCCTTCATTCGTTGAAGTGATTCGCTCTTGCAGCGCGCCCATTTCGGTTGCGAGTGTTGGTTGATATCCTACCGCTGATGGCATCCGTCCGAGAAGTGCTGATACTTCCGAACCTGCTTGCACAAACCGGAAGATATTATCAATAAATAGAAGCACGTCTTGCTTACTAACATCGCGGAAGTACTCAGCCATTGTTAGAGCTGCAAGACCAACGCGCATTCTTGCTCCTGGTGGTTCATTCATCTGACCGTAAACCAGCGCCACCTTAGAATCATTGAGGTTTTCTTCGTTAATTACCCCAGATTCTTTAAATTCATTGTAAAGGTCGTTACCTTCACGCGTGCGCTCGCCTACACCACCGAACACAGATACGCCGCCATGCTCTTTTGCGATGTTGTTGATCAACTCTTGAATAATGACAGTTTTACCAACGCCAGCGCCACCAAACAAGCCAACTTTACCGCCACGACGATAAGGCGCTAGTAAGTCTACCACTTTGATACCAGTTTCAAACACTGAGGGTTTTGTTTCCAACTCAGTGAGGCTCGGTGCAGGGCGGTGAATTGGGAATCTTTCTTCCGTATTTACGGGTCCCATGTTATCAACGGGCTCGCCGAGTACGTTAAAAATTCGTCCCAAGGTAGCTTTACCAACAGGTACGCTAATAGGAGCGCCTGTATCGCTCACTTCCATACCGCGAACTAAACCATCAGTAGAACTCATCGAAACGGCACGTACCTGGTTATCGCCCAGCAACTGCTGCACTTCGCAGGTCACGGAAACTTCTTGTCCCGATTCGTTGGTTCCTTTGACGATCAAAGCGTTGTAGATTTGCGGCATTTTGCCTTCGGGAAATTTAACGTCTACAACAGGACCAATAATTTGCGTAATGTAGCCAATATTTGCTTTTTCTGCGGTAGTGACCATTCTCTCGCCTCGGAGTGTAATTCAGCTATCTGGGAGATACAGTTCAATAGACTGTTTTTAAGATTATCACTGAATAGGTAGCGAACTGCACTTTCAGTGGTATTCCTGCAAAATCTATTATGGTTCATTTCGGGTGGAGAAATGCAGATTGAGCTTTGAACTGAGTGCGAATTATTCAACAAGTAAGGTAGAAGTTTGGGCAACTGCAAGCAAGCATTTGAGTTTGCCACTAATTAAGTATGCCGATTTGGTACTATGCGAGTATTCTTCAACCCTTGTTCAAATTCCTCTGTTGCCTTCTACCTTCTCATTTATTCCGGAAACCCCACGATGGCATTTGTAGATAGAGCATAATTCCTTCTTTGCAGTGTATTTATGCCCCAGGACTTCTCTGGTCAAAACCTTCAAGGACACTCGTTTAAGGGACAAGATTTAACAGGTGCTAATTTCAGCCGTGCAGATATTCGGGGAACAAACTTCACAAATGCCATCCTTAAAGAAGCTAACTTTAGCTATGCTTTCGCAGGATTACAAAGCTACTGGGTTATAGGTTTAGTTGTTCTTTCATTAGTGTTTGCGGTTGTTTTGCTTCTCAACATCAAAGCAGGACTACAATTTCGGTTATGGCCTTTGATTGGTGCGATTAATGGAGCGATCGCAGTTGCTGTGGCGATCGCCGCCTCAATCATTATTGCTGGTTCAGTCGCCGTAATCCTGCATATCGTTGTTGCTGTTTTAGTTGGTACGTTCATTTTGGTCACGAATAGCGAACCTTGGTGGACTGTTTGGACCGCTTGGGCTGTGATATTTTTAAGCGCATACGTTAGTTGGCAGGCTTTGAATAATGCGCAACAATATAACTTGGTTCGTCAAGTAGCTGTTACTATTGCAGCGATCGGTGGGACTCGATTTTGCGGTGCTAATTTAACCGATGCGAACTTTACGAAAGCCACGCTGAAAGCTGTACGGTTAAACCGCGCCGTCTTAACGCGTACGTCTTGGTTTCAAGCAAGGAAGCTTGACTTTGCTGATGTCGTAGGAACTTATCTCGCAACGCCAAAAGTCCGACAGTTAGTCGTTTCTAAAGATGGTAGCAATCAAAACTACGATCGCCTGGCGCTACAAGGTATCAATTTACAAGGTGCGAATTTAGAAGACGCAAGCTTTATTGGGGCGGATCTCACTGAAGCGACTTTACAAAAAGCAAATCTCTGCCGAGCCAAGCTGGTACGCACCCAACTTTACCATGCCAACTTGACCTCGGCTTGTTTAACTGGTGCTTATATTCAAGATTGGGCGATCGCTACTGATACCAAACTAGAGCAAGTTGAGTGCGAATACATCTATACGAGATTGCCGACAAAAGACGACCCCGATCCTTGTCGTAAACCAGATAATAAATCGGAAAACTTTAAGCCTGGAGACTTTTCTGATTTTATTGCACCTATCATCAAAACCCTCGATCTGTATCGCCATCAAAATGTCGATCCGCGTGCTGTTACGTTCAAAACGCTTGACTTATACCATCATCAAGGAATCGATCCTGGTGCAGCTGCGATTGCGCTACAGCAGTTAGCCGAGAATCATCCTCATGCTGGGTTGGAAGTCGTAGCCCTAGAAGGACGCGGACACGACAAAATTCGCTTACAAGCGAAAGTGGCAGAAAATAGCGATCGCGCCCAACTAAGTGCAGAATACTTCGCTAACTACAGCGAAATTAAAGCTTTACCCTACAAGGATATGCAAGCATTACTTGCAGGAATTGCCGAGAAAGATCAACGCATTCGCAGCTTAGAAAATATGGTTGTGACCGCGATTCAAAGCAATAAATTTTACGCAGAAACTTACTATAACTTTGGAGATACCATGTCTGATAATCAAGGTAGTGTCAATATCAGTGGCGTTCAAGGTGGCGTTAGCGGTGTTGCAGCAGCGGGTCAAAACCAAAATATGACAGGAGTCGCGATCGGTCAAATTAGCGGTGCTGTCACAAATACGATTAGCCAACTGCAAAATGCTGATACTCCTGAAGCAGAACAACTGGCGAAGTTACTTGCGCAGTTAAAAGCAGCAATTGACGATGAGGACAATTTAAACTCTGAGGACAAAACTGAGGCACTAGAACAGGTAAAAGTTTTAGCAGAGACAGGACAACAACCACAAGCAGGAATGCAAAATGCTGCAAAAACTGCAATCAAGATCCTTAAAGGTACTGCGGCTAGTCTACCAAGTGCGACTGCTTTTGTTGAAGCGTGTAATAAATTATTGCCAGCAGTTGCAAAATTATTGATTTTGTGCTGAGTAAATTCAGATATGCGATCGCATCTTGACGAATCGAGTTTCTAGCAGCTTTCCTCAGTCGCACGGAAGATGGCATCCGCGTTGAGTATCCTCGACGATCAAATTTGACTTAAGAAGTAACCGCAATGGATACCGACGAACTTCTCACAAAGTACGCAGCCGGGGAAAGAAACTTTAGTGGCGAAAACTTGCGCTCTGCTGATTTAACTCGCGCAACACTCAACGCCGCCGACTTCAGTGAAGCGATATTAAGTGACGCCATTTTAACTCAAGCCGAATTAAGTGAAGCAAACCTTAGCCGCACAATTTTGACAAAAGCAGACTTAACCGAAGCTGTGTTAGCCGGAGCTAAGCTAACTGGTGCAATTTTAACCGAAGCAGAACTTAGCCGAGTTAATTTATACGATGCTTTTATGCTGGGTGTGAACTTGACAGGAGCGAATGTAACAGAAGGTAACTTGGGTGGAGCTAACCTAAGTCAGGGAAATCTGAGTGGCGTGAATTTGAGTGGCGCAAACTTAGCTCAAGCAAACTTGAAAGGAGTCAACCTAACCGAGGCAAACTTGAGTAAAGCAGATTTAACGGAAGCTGATTTAAGTGGCGCAGATCTGAGTGGTGCGACGTTGAGTGGTGCGATTTTGAGTGATGCTAATTTAAGTGATGCAATTCTCAGTCGAGCAATTCTGACTCTAGCAGTATTGCAAGGAGCAAATCTGAGTGGTGCTGTGTTGAGTGGTGTCAATTTAACCGAAGTTAACTTAGAAGGCGCAAACCTCAGTAAAGCTGTTTTGACTAGTGTGAACCTTACAGAGGTTGACTTGAGTCAAACAAATCTAAGCGGAGCAACCATGCCTGATGGTAGCACCCACGAGTAAATCGCTCAAAGATTTTGAAGTCTTATTTACCTTCCAATCCTGAAGCAACCAAGCAGATTTAAAGTCTCCCAAAGTTGGGGGATTAAGGGAGCCGGGGTGGTACAGCTACTTAACAATTCGTACCTTAATTCAGCAATACCTAAAAAATAACCGTATTTTTACGGGAGTCGTTGTTGTAGAAACTGGGAACTCTTGATGACAAATATCTTCTTGTCAACCTTATTTTATATATTGCAATGATTTCATCAGTGACGCATATTCCCAGCTTTGATTTTGATGATGATAAATTTAAAGCACCTGCTTCGGAGATACTACCTTGGTGTCAAATGATTAACCCGCAATGGGGTGAAAATGGATTAAAGCCGTATGGATTGGCGATTACGCAGGAGAATGCAAAACTTGTTGGTTTTACACCTGATGAAAATTGGCAGCAGGTAGAATATACTTTTGCTTCAGGCGAAATAGTTCAGTTGTCGATCGCAAAGACTCCGCGAATATTAGTTTTGCATCGCGGACCTGTTTGTATCAAAGATCGCACGACAAATACAACTTTAGGTCGTCTTGTAGATCATTACGAAACTTTTACCAACGAGAAGCCAAAATTTAAAACGTTTACGCGCTATCTCGTTTTCTTAGTAGGAAAAAATCAAAAGCTGCTGCATCATTCTCCATTACGCCTGACAGTGAGTGGTGCTGCTGGAGCAAGTTTTAGTACAGCATTTCGTACTTCAAAAAATGGTCAAGTAACGAGTGGGTTTACGTTAGAACTAGAAAAAGCTTATGCGGCATTTCGTCAGCAACCCTTCGCGGCTAAAAGTGGACTATTTCACGCGCACGGCGTTTTTTGCCCCATTATTACCTCTGAAGAAAGAGGAACAGCACCTAACAAAGCTTTAGTGGCTGTTACGGTAGACTACGAGCATCCGACAGCAGAGAACTTAGTAAACTATTTAATTCCGACAAATTCAGAGGAATCTGCTGTTATCTGTCAGACATTTGCAGCCTATCAAGATTTTGGTAAAGAACAACCAAAATTAGAAACTGCTGAAGTAGCGGAGATTGCTGAGAGCGATCGCTTTGATGAATACGATTTTGATGCTGCGCCTTATTAAGTAAATAGCAAGGGGACAAGCACGATGTCCCCTACTACTTGAATCTATTTCAGCAACAGATAGTATAAGTGCCCGCGATTGCCAGTAACTCCAGCGCGATCGCCTGCTAGCTTACCCGTTCCCATGAAATAATCCACGCGTCCTGGTCCTTTAATCGCCCCACCCGTATCTTGATCTAAAACATAGCGGCTCACTAAGCGGTATTCCATGCTACCTGTAAAATCGTTAGGAAACGGTAGTTGCGTATGAATTAATGCTAAAGCACCAGGTGGCATTAGCGATTTATCCGTTGCGATCGAACGATCGGCGGTGACGGGTACTCCCAGAGAACCAACGGCTGGCGCGCCTCCTGTTTCTCGGAAGAACACAAAACCACGATTACGCGGTAGATAATTATTAAGTTCGGCGGGGTATTGCATAAAGTAGTTAATCATTACAGGTAACGTCAAACCTGCTAGAGGTAATTTGCCGTCTTTGGCTAACTCTTTACCAATGCTGGTGTAAGGGTAGTCTGTCTTTCCTGCAAAACCGATCGAAATCATGTTTCCATCAGTGAGTTGCAGTCTTGCTGAACCTTGAATTTGGGCTAAAAATGCCTCCAAGCGATCGCGTAGCCAAACAATTTCTAACCCCTTGAGTCTACTTTTGTCGCCTAACAAACCATCTTTACCTTCGAGTTCTTGGCGAGTAGGATGCGGTTTGCGCCAAGATTTGAAATTCGGTGGTAGTCGATACAACGGATAACGAAATTCTGCGGTGGGAACGCGGCTGGCTTGATAAATTGGTTCATAGTAGGCAGTGTAGAGAACATCACCTTTGCCATCCATGCCTGTAGACTGGTAAAACACAAACTCGCGCGCTACCGCAGCTTGTAGTTCTTCGGGTGAATTTGAACGCACAACTAATTGCCGAAAACGCTCTAAACTACGTTGAACGCGATCGCGAGTGATTGCTGTTCCCCGATAGCGTCGGTACGCAGCTGTGGCTGCTGGGGATTTAATATAACGTAAACTATGATCGATTGCTGTGAGTAGGGCGTGTTTATCTCCAGGTTGACCGCTTTGACCCCAAAAAATTTGCTCGTCGAACCCTAGTGGTTCGTGACAGCAATCAGTATTTTGCTTTTGAGCGCGTTGTGCCTCAGAAACAGGTCGCAATGGTATCCGCGCCACCGCAGCTTCTGTTGTCAAGATAGCAAAGGCTATTAGGGTCATCAAAGCAGTTTTTTTTCTCATCGTTCACTCCATCACTAAAATCTTTCCACACTAGAGCTAAATATCGGTTCCACCCGAATTGCAATAATCCGCGAGGGACGCACTACCAGGTATTCTCCTTGAATATTTTTGATCGGTACGCTAATAAAGTCATTTGAAGCTGCCTTTGGTGTAAATTCATTGCTGTACCACTTCTGAAATTCTTGGATTGTGGGAAAACGCACTTCTTCCCTGTGTCCGCCCTCGATTAGAAGATGTACTACGTATTCGTTAGGAGTTCTTGGCATACAAATAAAGTGAATCTACGAATGCATCGCATTCATTTCTAACTGACTCGACTCGCAATTGAGAAGAGGTGGTAGAAAAGGTCAGGGCTCAGAAGTCAGGGGTCAGGGTTAAAATATATCGCTTGACAAGCTAGGAACTAGGAGTAAAAAGCTAGTCAAAGCTCTATTAATAGCCTCTACCTCCTACCTTCTGCTTCCTCAGCAAACCAAATTACACAAATAAGTTGAATCGCTGAAGTTGAGTTTCCATGACTTGAGGCAGTATTTTACCAAGTTCTTTGGTGTTATTAAATTGCAAAAATTGATACTTGGGCAAATCAAAGGGAAATTGTCCGGATAAATCTTTCCTCTGCATCTGCGCGAGAATAATTTGCTCAGTTCGTTTGCTTTGCAGCGCATAGCCAATTTCGACACAGACGTTTGGACTTGGAATTAACTGCGGCTTCTCTTGGCTTTCAATACTTGTAATTGGTGTGGTATCGGCAATAAATAATAAACTTTTACGAATCTTGCGCATTGCGGTGCTATTTAAGCGGATAGCACTATCACTGTGGCGTTGTGATTCTATTAACGATAACTCGATTCGCGATCGCTTATTTAAGGCAGCAATCGCGTTTTGTAATTCTTCTCTTAAAGCTTCAGTTGCAGGTGCATACTCGGTTTGATGACAAAAAAAGATTGTTGGCTCTAGCAATGCCGCGATCGTTTGCTTGGTAAAATAAATTTCATGGCTACTCAGGTCAATATTCGCAATGGTATAACCGCCGCTGCCTTCGATGTAAAATTCGACGTTCTCTCCTTGCAAGTAGCGCTGAAACCATTGTGTCTGTTTGACTTGCTCGCGATCTTCTAAAAAATCTGCCCTAAGTGCAGACTTTAATAAACTGTTTTTACTGAGGCGCAGATCGTGAGGACGTTTTTCTAATTCTTCTAACGGTTCATATTCTTGAATATACCAAGCTTTTAGAGCAATAATCGCCATACTATGCGCTGTTTATGCTGTTTTGTTTTAACAATTCTACTCTAAAGCAAAACAACACCCAATACTCTACTAACTAAGGCACTTCCTCTCTTAAGATTAGCTTCCCAGGGTTGTATCAATTTAGATACATCGCCCCCACTTTACCATTACGAGGAAATATTAGCATTCGACTTGGGTGTTGTTTTTTATTTGACGAGACAGATGATAGTTAAACAGCGCTTTTACCTCTCAACTAACTTGTTTTTTCTTAGGCTGTTGTATCTGCCAGGGAAGCTTTATTAGCTTCAATTTTTAACTTAAACATTTAATCTTTAACATGCAAGTAAATGCAATCAAACTTTACCTAATCCTTGTTCTAAGACATTGATAATCGAGCGACTTCAAGCCAAGGCGCAAATAACTAGTCATTGATGAAATACATAAATTACGCAAGTAAAAGCTCAGTGAAGATAAAGTTATGTGAACGGTTTAACGTTCATAAAAAAAGCGATCGCAACCTAGCAGCAGTCTTTGGTCGCAGATATTGCACGAATTTGTGCGCGTACGCTCATGAGAATTCCACCAAGATGGTTTTGACCTGTTTTGTCGGCGCCACAACCCCAGTAATAATCAGTAGGTGAATTCTCCACAAGCAGAGCGTCGCCGGTAGCGAGTAAGACTGCTTGAATGTCTTTGTGGGTGAGAAATTTTTGTAATACAGCTTCATGCATGACAGAAATTTTGACTTGCTCCCAGTCTGAACGCACCTGACGCCTACAGTCGCGTCCTAATGCAGCAGCTTCCTCTGGCGTTTTTACAGCATGAATAACAGGGATAATTGCGGCTTCTGGGGTTCCGACAAACTTTTGTGCTTGGTAGTAGTGTTCGACGGTTTGCCAGTACTTACCTTGTAAAAAAACTCCATGAGGTGAAAAGTTGGAGAAACAGCCATAAGGCTCATTCACTTTATAAAAGTAAATCGTCATCTTCCGCAAATCTCTGACACGCCAAGTTCTATCATGCCTGTAGATAGAGCAAGCACTGAAATTTCGCATCTAAAATTAAATGGCAGCACGTACTGCAAGGCAATCGTTAGGTGATGAAGGTTTTTCTATGGTGGTGAGTAAAGCAACGCAACGCTACAGCCCACTCATTGTTGCTGGTGTTTTTCTCGGTCTAGGTTTAGGAGGGTTCTTCGACGGCATTATACTGCACCAAATCCTCCAGTGGCATCATATGCTGAGTAGCATTCGACCTGCTACAACCGTCTCCGAATTAGAGTTAAATATGCTAGGCGATGGTTTATTTGAGGCAGGCACGTGGGTTATGACGATTGTCGGAGTTGCGTTACTCTGGCGTGCTGGTAAGCGTGAAGATGTCCCTTGGTCATCGCGTACCTTTTTTGGCTCTATTCTTGTCGGTGCAGGACTGTTTAATTTAATTGAGGGCTTGATTGACCATCAAATTCTTGGTATTCATCATGTCAAACCAGGTGCAAACGAGTTAATTTGGGACATTAGTTTTCTGGCAATCGGTGCAATTTTGGCAACTATCGGATGGTTGTTGATTCGCGCCGAAAAGCTTTCAGACGATCGCCAAGTTTACTCGCTTAACCAATTTGAAAATCAGTAATTGCTATGGCGTTACAGTACGAGTAGTCAGTTCAGCCACAACGGCAACTAAATCATACGGTTCAATTGGTTTGGGAAGATGCTTTTGAAAACCTGCTGCAAGAGCCTGCTGTCGGTCTCGATCGCTAGCATATGCAGTGAGAGCGATCGCGGGAATTTGTCCGCCTTGTTCTGCTGACAGGTTGCGAATTTGCCGCATCAGCGTATAGCCATCGATTTGAGGTAGTCCAATGTCAATAATAAGTAAATCTGGCTGAAAGCGCGGTAGGGTATTAAGTGCATCAGTTGCAGTACTTGCTCGCGTCACTTGAGCGCGATGCTGTTCGAGGACAAACGTGACAAACTCTTGCGTACCTGCGTCGTCCTCTACTACTAAAACTTTAGTATGACTTAAATCTAAGTCGGGTTTTGGCAGTTCAGTGTTTGCAGGTGACTTTTGCGGAGTCGCTATCAGCGGTAGTTTAATCGTAAAGGTGGCGCCTTGTCCCACACCAGGACTTTGAACTGCGATCGTTCCGCCGTGTGCTTCAATGATTTGTCGCGAGATCGCAAGTCCTAACCCTAAGCCACCAAAGCGGCGTGTAATTGAACTATCTTCTTGCCGGAAACGGTCAAATACATAAGGTAGAAAATCAGGGTGAATACCTTGTCCATTATCACTAATTGTAATTTGCGCGTAGCGTTCTACGCGTTCAAGTACTATCTCAATCAAACCGCTTTCAGGTGTAAACTTAATGGCATTAGAAAGCAAGTTCCAAATGACTTGTTGCAGCCTACCTGCATCGCCCATCACTTGCCCGACTGTCGCATTCAGCGTTGTTTTAATTTGAATTGACTTAGCTTCGGCTGCGAGACGCACGGTCTCCAAGGCTTCAGAGATTGGAGTCACTAAGCTTACAGCAGTTAAATTAAGCGTCAGTTTACCTTGAATAATCCGTGATATATCCAGAAGATCGTCAACGAGTTGCGCCTGGCGTTTGGCGTGTTGCTCAATACTGGCTAAGGCTTCTTGCAGCTTAGCTTCAGGTAATTTGTTTGATTGTAAAAGTTTTGACCATCCCAGAATAGGAGTTAGTGGGGTTCTGAGTTCGTGCGAGAGTGTCGCTAAAAATTCATCTTTAACACGGTTCGCAGCTTCGGCTTCAGTTCGCATTGCTTGTTCGCGTTGTAGCAGGCGATCGCGCTCTTGCTCCATAAGTTTGCGGGCGGTGATATCGCGCTGAATCGCAATAAAGTGCGTAATTGAGTGGTTAATATTACGAATTGGGGTAATATTCCATTCCACAAAAAATTCTGTGCCGTCTTTGTGATAGTTAATTGCCTCACCGTGAAATGGTATGCCCTTTAAAAGATGTTGACGCAAATTCCTCAAAACTTTACGGTCTGTTTTAGCACCTTGAAGTAAACGCGGCGTTTTTCCCAGCACTTCTTCAATCGCATAACCTGTCATCTGGCTAAAGGCTGGATTCACAAAGACGATTTCCGGTCCTGGAGGATCGAGTTTTTCTGTTGTGATCAGAATCGAATCGCGCGATTGCTGTACCGCTGAGAGCAACAACCGAATCGTTTCTTCTGTCACTTGTAGTTCTCGTAAAGCTGTACTTAATTGCTCTAAAGCTATCGTTATTTGACTTTGCTGTTGTGAGGGCAATAAGCTAGCGTTTTGTTGCAGTTCAGTTAGGTGCGCGTGCATATCCTGAATCTGCTTGATAAACTCGTCTCCGTTCACTGGCTGGAATAGTATCTTGATTGATGTTCACTTTTTATTGTGAACTATTGTAAACAAGATTATGAAACTCCAGTGTTAGCACTTTGAGAGATTTTAAATGTGAGATGCGTGGCAATTAATCTAACTGAAAGACTGAGGAAGCGGTCACTGGTAAGTGGTAATTGGCTAATTGATAGCAATCAGCATTAGCTATTGGCTCTTATTTGATCGCTAGATGCTTTCCGATTACCAATTACCAATTCTCTAGCCTTATTTATCAGCGCCAATTCCCGCCAAAGCAGGGGTTTCTGCAAGATCTTCGCGAAACATTGCTGTACTCAAATAGCGTTCGCCAAAGCTCGGTTGAATCATGACGATCAATTTCCCCTCGTTTTCGGGGCGTTTTGCAACTCGAATTGCCGCTGCTAGAGCCGCACCAGAAGAAATACCTGAGAGCAATCCTTCTTCGCGTGCTAAACGGCGACCATAATTCATAGCATCATCATCTTTGACCGTGATGATTTCATCAATTAAGTCGGTACGTAAAATTTCTGGAATGAATCCTGCACCGATTCCTTGAATTTTGTGTCCGCCTGGATTACCACCAGAAAGAACTGGGCTAGCGATAGGTTCTACCGCGATCGCTTGAAAACTCGGTTTACGTGCTTTAATGACTTCAGCAACGCCAGTAAGTGTCCCGCCTGTGCCGACGCCAGCGACGAGAATATCAACTTCACCATCCGTATCTGCCCAAATCTCTTCAGCGGTTGTCTCGCGATGAATTTTCGGATTTGCTGGATTGCGAAACTGTTGTGGCATAAATGAATGCGGAGTTTTTGCCGCAATTTTTTCTGCACGCGCGATCGCGCCACGCATTCCTTCCGAACCAGGTGTCAGAATCAATTCCACACCATAAGCTTTGAGCATCGTTTGCCGTTCAATGCTCATCGTATCCGGCATTGTCACAATTAACCGATAACCTTTAGCCGCTGCGACCATTGCCAAAGCAATACCTGTGTTACCCGAAGTCGGCTCGACTAAGACAGTTTTTCCAGGCTCAATTAAACCTGCTTCCTCGGCGGCTGCGACCATACTGACACCGATACGGTCTTTGACAGAAGCCGCGGGATTCATTCCTTCTAGCTTGACGACGATTCGTCCCACACATCCTTCTGATTGTGGAATGCGATTGAGTTGTACTAATGGTGTTCGACCGACTAACTGAGTAATATCTTGAGCAATTCGCATCGTTTTACAGGCTCTACCAGCCACAGCTTAACAGGTAATTTCATTATACTACGGTTACCCGATAGGTTTTTAGGATTTTAATACTTGCTTTGGATTTCTTTCTATGTCATACTTTGAGTTGCTCAAGAAAGTAAAGTACGATATTCCTACCAATTTACCGTAGATTAAAATAGGAGAGGATACCCAGCATTAGCAATATTTGTCAAAGGAAACAAGGAGTGGCACTAAGCGATCGCTCGTGCCGCTGTATAGCTAGAAAAGCTTAAACTTGTAACAATGTGACAGAAGCGCGAGTAGCTGTTGGGTGTACTTTCACGAAGTCAGAAAAAGCCCCGTCGAACGATCAAAAAAAGCTAACTTATGCTCCTTCAAGATGTCGCAGTAGATACAACACAAAGTTTTGATTTAGACAAACTGAATCAGCGCTTTGCCGAAGTTCATCCAATTAATATCCTGGGGTGGTGCCTAGAAAATTTGCGTCCTGGGTTAGTTCAAAGTAGCGCTTTTAACGTTAATGGTATGGCAATTATGCATATGCTGTACCAAATCGAGCCCGATCCTCCAGTACCAGTTTTATTTCTAGATACGCTACACCATTTTCCAGAAACTTTGGAGCTTGTCCGCGACGCCCAAAAGCTTTACAAGTTAGATCTACACGTGTATCGAGTTCCTGATGTCGATTCGCGGGAAAGCTTCGCGGCGCGCTACGGAGAAGCGCTGTGGGAAAAAGATTTTGAGAAATACCATTATTTAAC
The DNA here is from genome assembly GCF_002939305.1 of Chroococcidiopsis sp. TS-821. Taxonomy (NCBI): domain Bacteria; kingdom Bacillati; phylum Cyanobacteriota; class Cyanophyceae; order Chroococcidiopsidales; family Chroococcidiopsidaceae; genus Chroococcidiopsis; species Chroococcidiopsis sp. TS-821. The sequence continues at coordinate 419,915 of NZ_MVDI01000003.1, forward strand.
GAAAGTTGAGCCACTTCAGCGGGGCTTGCGTGAATTAGGTGCAACAGCTTGGATTACCGGAAGACGCCGCGATCAATCGTCAACGCGATCGCATACTCCAATTTTTGAACGCGATAAACACGGACGACTGAAAGTTAACCCCTTAGCCTGTTGGACGCGCCAAGATGTGTGGAAGTATGTCATGAGACACAACGTGCTTTACAATCCATTACACGATCGCGGCTATCCAAGTATTGGCGACGAACCAACAACAACGCCAGTAAATGCAGGTGAAGACGAACGCGCAGGGCGCTGGCGAGGTATGGGGAAAACTGAATGCGGTATTCATTTGTAACCTCACTCGGACACAACGCCATCTAAACTGGAATTATAGAGTCAGGGGTCAAAGGTCGGAAATCGGGAACTTTGATTCTAAAATCTTACTGCTTTTGGTGTAAGAGATATGAGCAATCACAATCATGCTTGTTGCGGACCAGGTTACGCGTCGCCAGCAGCTGCAATCCAAGCCGAACGCGAAAAATTACTTTATACGATCGCGCTCTACACAGGGACAGGAATCGAAGAACCTGACTACTTAGCAACGATCGACGTCGATCCTAACTCTCCGACCTATTCGCAAGTGATTCATCGCTTGCCGATGCCGTATATTGGTGACGAATTGCATCATTTTGGTTGGAATGCTTGCAGTTCGTGTCATGGCGATGCGAGTAAATCGCGGCGCTTTTTGGTAGTTCCTGGTCAAAGATCGAGTCGAATTTATATTATCGATGTTGCCGAGGAGCGATCGCCCAAAATCCACAAAGTCATTGAACCTGAAGAAATTATCCAAAAGACGAATCTAACCGCGCCGCATACAGTACATTGCTTAGCAGACGGTCACGTGATGATTTCGATGTTGGGCGACAGCGAAGGTAATGCGCCTGGTGGTTTTTTATTACTCAACGCGGATTTTGAAATTGCAGGACGCTGGGAACTCTCCTCAGGAATGAACTTCAACTATGACTTTTGGTATCAACCGCGCCATAACGTCATGGTTAGCAGCGAGTGGGGCGCGCCAAAAACGTATTACCCTGGCTTTGACCTTGACGATGTCACCAATGGTAACTACGGTCGTCACCTACACTTTTGGGATTGGTCGCAGCATAAAATCATCCAAAGTGTAGATTTAGGTCAGGAAGGGTTAATTCCGTTAGAAGTTCGGTTTCATCACGATCCTGATAGTACCCATGGCTTTGTCGGCGCAGCACTCAGTAGTAATGTATGGCATTGGCACAAACCAAACGGACAATGGCAGGTCGAGAAAGTGATTGATGTTCCGCCGGTCGAGATCGAAGGTTGGGCAATTCCTGTACCGTCGCTGATTACAGATATTCTCATTTCCATGAGCGATCGCTATTTGTATTTCTCCAACTGGCTGCATGGTGACATTCGTCAGTATGACATTAGCGATCCATCACACCCCAAACTGACAGGACAAGTTTGGTGCGGTGGCTTGCTGGGTAAAGGTGGTGAAGTTCAAGGACGTAAGCTTCAAGGTGGACCGCAAATGCTGCAGTTAAGTCTTGACGGTAAGCGGCTTTACGTCACCAACTCGCTATTTAGCACCTGGGATAATCAATTTTATCCAGACTTAGCAAAAAGTGGTTCGTATATGTTGCAGATTGACTGCGACACCGAAAACGGCGGTCTAAAAATTAATGAAGACTTTTATGTAGACTTTGGTAAAGAACCCGCAGGTCCCGCACGCGCGCACGAGATGCGCTACCCTGGAGGCGATTGCACTTCGGATATTTGGATCTAGAATGAAAAGTCCCCCAATAATTTGGGGGATTCATGGGGCTAACTCACTAATTCCATCGCACGTTTCACAAAATTCTCCGCAGTTAAGCCATTGAGTGCCATAAGCTCCGCAGGGCTAGCCGTTGTTTCTCCGCGTTTCCAAGCAAACGTGTCGCGTTTAGCGGTACTGCGCAGCATGATTGGTTCGAGCATTCCGCTCGCACCTGCCGTTACCCCAATTAAAGCATCGCCACCGAATAACTTTTCAAATTCTGCATCATCAAGGAAATCGCCATCAGGTTCAGCGCAGCTATCCCACGCCACATCACTCGGACGATACAAGCGACGAGGATTGACAACCGATACAACTCGTACGCCGACTTCTTGGACAGCAAGCGCCGACGCAGCTTCTAACACTGGTAGCAATACCATATCACCAACAACGGCAAACACAACAGTTTTACTTCCAGAGGCTTCTTGTAGCGCGATCGCGCCATCTTCTATTGCTTTTCTTCCTTGTGCAAACGTGGTGCGAATTGGTAAGGGTGACTTACTTGCGGTGATGACAATACCTTTATTCTTCGTTGTCAACGCCCACTCGTAGGCAACTTGAATAGAGTTAGCATCAGGAGGGAAGATGGGAAAGACATTACCATTGCGCATCATCGCGGCAAAATATGCTTCCACTTCTGGGCGTTGGTGCGTCCAACCGTTACGCCCTTGTTCTAATGCGCCAGCCGTAAATAAAGTTACTGTTGAAGGTGTGGGGCGACGTAATTCTGCCATTGCTTGTGTCACAGTTTGCCAAATCGGTAAACCATTGATCGCAAAAGATTCGTAGGAACACCACAACGTGCGGCTACCCATCAGTGCAGAACCTGCGGCTAAACCTGCGCAAGCATCTTCGCTGAGTGGTTCGTAAACTTGTCCGCCAGGTTTTTGATTGTACAGCGGGTCTTCGGTCGGGTGAATGATTTTTAAGGCTTGGTTGATATTGGCAATTCCCGACGCTTCGTTACCATCCGCATTCGTCACCAAGAAGTTGCGATCGCATTCGCCGACTTTCCCTACCAATCGTCCCATCGCGGTTGTTGCCACTTTCGGATCGCCGCCTATAGGGTATTCTTCTAAGGGTAAGTCTTTAATTTCTGGTAATTCTAAAACCGATTCTGTCACGACAACGCGACTCGCCGGACCTCCTCCCGCACGTTCAAAGTTGGTGCGTACCAGTTGCCAAGCTTCTGGGGCTAAGGCGCGGGCTTGCAGCGCCTTGACAATATCTGGATTATCCAGCGTGTGCATGGCATAGAGGTTGTGCGATTTTGCGCCTCGTGCGTGGACTCCAGCACCTTTTAATTGTTTGATAATGAGTACTGTGCGCGTTCCACTTAATGCCGATTTGGCGGCTTCGTCAGCGGCGATTAACACTGCTTTGGTAAACGCTAACCGTTGCTTGAAGGAAAACGCGGTACTATCTACATAATTTCCTGGTTGGTCTTGGTCGTCAAAGTCTTTGGCATCGACTAGCACAACTTCTTCAAAGCCGTTACCGTGCCAATAAGTCATCATTTGCTCGTTCGACTGCGTGGAAACCATACTATGATGCTCTTGGCTAAACCCATTCCACACCAGCACGGGTAAAAAGTTCGTCATGCCTGGATACGCCGTATGGAAATGCGCCATACTGCTCATAATGTAAGGTTCGCCTAATCCACCGTCGCCAATTGTTACAGGAAACAGTTTGTCAGGATGCAGTCGCGCAGCTGCCATTGCAAAGTGTTGCCCTTGTCCTAACGGACCCGCGGGTGAGAGAATTCCTGGAATGTAACCGGATAAGTGCCCGAGTAAGCCGTGATGTTCGCGAAAGCGATCGCGCAGTTGTTGTACTGTTTCGATACCCATATCTTCCAGCGATCGGTCGAGGAACATCGCACTATAAAAGCCTGGGGCGTGATGTCCCACTTCGGTGACAATGTTTTTGTGTCCTAGCATGACTAGTGCGGCAAACGCTTCGACTTGACTGGCAAATCCGCCTGGATGTCCTGAAGCTTTGCTTGCTGTAATTTGTAACGTTAGATAACGCAGCGCATCAGCAGCAAGTAGCGTTTGAAAAACTACTGCTGGATCTTCAGGATCGCTAATCGACGTATTACCAGAGGCGATCGCGGCTTCTCTACCATAAGTTTCAAATTCGGGCAGCATTTCTCCAAAATACTGAATTCCCTCGCAGAAATCTGGAGTTGCTAACTTTGCCGCTTGCGTCGATGCCGTCATGCTCAATTTCCTCTGTAATTACAGTACTGTTGTTGATGTGACTTAATAACGATTTTACAATTTCCTCATTTCCGAAATTATTACTTCTACTTCTCACAAAAATCAATTCTAGTAATCTAAATTTTTGAAAATTGCCACACCTTTGTCGTTTCTCTAACCCAACATTTTAAATATTTATGATGCGTCGCCTACTCTCTTCCTCAAAATATATTATGATTTTGCCTGCTTTGTCTAATGTTATGGCAGTACTAGTCTTAATGATTTATAGTACAATACAAACCTTTGTTGCTGTTATTGGTTTACTGCAGCGAAGTTTTACTGATGGTTTATCTAAAAGTGTTGTTTTTGATGCTGCTATTAATTTTCTAGAGATAGCTGATATTGTGCTTTTGGCAACTGTCATTTTAGTAATTGGTCTTGGTTTATACGAACTTTTTATTAGTCAGCTTAATTTGCCAGGTTGGTTATTAATTCGCAATCTTGACGATCTCAAAGATAAACTTATTAGTACTGTGGTTGCTGTTATATCAATTCTGTTTCTTGGAGCAGTTGTTAATAATATTCCTAATTTGTTACCTTTTGGTGCTTCTGTAGCTTTAGTCATTGTTGCTTTAGCAATTTTTACTAATTGGGTACCTAGTTGGAAGAAAAAGTCACAGCAATGAGAAAATGAGGTGTTTTTATTGAAGAAAGACCACAAAGCACCCACAGTATACAAAGGAGAGGGAGGAGACTTTTTAGTATTCTTGAGAAAGTTTCGAATAAATAGTTGCGCGGAAAGATATAATATAGGCATATAAAAGTAATAAATATTGATTTATTAGTAACAGAAATATCTTAATTGCGAGCTCTACCGTTGTATAGCAAAGTAACGACTGAACTATAGGAAAAGCTGAAGTTAATATGCGAGTAAATTTGAAAATACAAACTCCTGCATTGTTACAAACTTTGCAATTAATTTCTGAGCCAACAAAGTTTTTAGAAAGTTGCGCGCAGCAATATGGAGATCCATTTACAGTTAGAGTGCTTGGGCTAAAGTCTCCACCAGTTACGTTTTTTAGTAGCCCGCAAGCTATTAAGGAAATCTTTGCTTTACCTGGCGAAAAGTTTGATTTTAAGAAGGCAACTCATGTTTTTAAACCGTTGATGGGAGACAAGTCGATTATTTTACAAGAAGGTCGTAGCCATCAGCGTCAGAAACAATTAATAATGCCACCGTTTCATGGCGATCGCATGAAGGCTTATGGAGAAATTATCTCGCAAATTACAAAAAATGTCACTGACAAGTGGTCTATAGGTAAAGTTATTTCGCTTCAGCACGAAATGTCAGACATTACTTTACAAATCATTTTACAAGTTGTTTTTGGGATTAGTCCAGGAACGCGCTATGACAAAATTAAAACGTTACTCGGTTCGCTATTAGATGATGTCACAAAGCCTTTGTACTCTAGTTTGTTTTTCTTTCCACCGTTACAAAAGGATTTGGGTGCGTGGAGTCCCTGGGGAAAATTCTTACGACGCCGACAAACAATTGATGAATTAATTTATAGCGAAGTTGCGCAGCGTCGGCAAGAAAACGATACCACGCGCAGTAATATTCTTTCAATGTTAATAGCCGCCCGTGATGAAAATGGTCAACCACTGACTGATGTAGAGTTGCGCGATCAATTGGTTTCACTACTGTTATTAGGATACGAAACTACTGCAGCAGCTTTGAGTTGGGCGTTTTATTTAATTCACTCTTCACCACAAGTTTTAGGAAAATTATTACAAGAATTAGCCGCATCTTCAGAACATCCAGAAGAAATTGCGGCTCTCCCTTATTTAACCGCGATTTGTCAGGAAACGCTGAGAATTTACCCGATTGGCTTAATTTGTACGCCGCGCATGGTTAGAGATTCTGTACAAATAGCTGATGACAAGTTTGAGGCAGGGACTATTGTTGTTCCTTGCATTTATTTAGCACACCGTCGCCCAGAAACTTATGCTCAACCCGAACAATTTTTACCGGAAAGATTTTTAGCGCGTAAGTTTTCGCCTTACGAATATTTACCTTTTGGTGGTGGAATTCGTGGTTGTATTGGAGTAGCGTTTTCGATGTATGAAATGAAACTTGTGCTGGCAAATATTTTATCGCGCTTTCACTTAGATTTAGCTGATTCGCGTCCAGCTTATCCTGTACGTCGCGGGATTACCATCGTTCCTTCAGCAAGCGGTATGAAAATGGTAGTCAAAGCACAGCAACCCGCAAAAGTGCTGGTATAAAGGTAGTGGTTTCTACCAAAGTGTTTATTCCGTAATATAGATTTCTGTTGCTGCTTCAACTTCTAGAGTAACAGTTAGAAGCCTTATAAATCTTGAGTTTGTACAACGCAAGCTTGGAGTGAGTAGCATTAGAGGAAATCGCAAATATCATGTTGGATGACGCACGCTTAGAAGAACAGGCAATCAGTAAAGCAGCAGAAATTGGACTTTCTAGCCGAATCGAGCAAGCAGAGGAAATTAATGTTGAGGTAAGAACTGACCTGTGGAAGATTCTACAAGGACAAGCAGACGCAGTGGCGATCGCTGGTGAAGGTGTTGTTCTGCAAAAAGATATCCGCGTCCAGCACATGGAACTGTCGACAAATAAAATTGACATCAATCCTTTCAGTGCATTGCTCGGACAAGTCGAACTTAATCAGCCGGTACAAGCCGACGCCCGTCTTGTGATGTCCCTAGAAGATCTCAACCGCGCGTTGAATAGCGATTATGTTCTTAACCAAGCGCAATTTGATTTAGATGTTGATGGGGAAAAGGTCAACTTGGAAATGCAGCAAATGCAACTCACGCTACCAGGTGGCAATAAGATGGTGTTTGATGGCAAGGTTGTGTTGCAAGAAAAAGGGACTACCCGCCAAATCGCATTTCATGCAACAGCGCGCCCGCGTACGCGAACTGAACCTGTAATGTTAGAAATGTTTAACTGTACTGAAGGTGATGGAGTTTCCTTGGAATTTACAGCTGCATTGATACAAAAAGTCAAGGAATTAGTCAACTCAGCTTACATCGATCTAGATAAAATAGCGCTGCGCGTGAGCAACATGGAAATACAGCAAGAAGGTATCTTACTGCAAGCTCAAGCGTTTATCCGCGAACTTCCAACAATGGAACAATAATATCTTCAAAGTGACCAAAAGAATGGGATCAAGCCCCGTCCTTCTAGGATGGCTTTTCTTGATTTCTGATGTACTGCTTTAGGATCTCTAATGGCGCACCCCCAACAGATACAGCAAAATAACTGGGACTCCACAAAGCTTGTTTATTGGGTTTTGGGTATCCAGCTTGCCCATAACGGCGACTAGAAACCTCTTTCAAAGCGTTAACAATTTGAGAGATAGACAATTTAGGTGGACATTCAATAAGTGCGCGAACATGATTATCCTCGCCGTTAAATCCAAGTAATTGAAAATCCATTTTATTGGCTACTTCTCTAAACGTTTTATCAATTAATTCAAGGCTTTCTTTTGTGAATACAGACCTACGATATTGGTAATGCAGACCAAATGAATTTTTAAGTCTGTAACAGAATGTCTTTCTCTGCGAAACTGGCTTGTCACTTCTTGTAGACCCTTCGGGTGAGCAGTCGCTACAAGTCGGGGAACCCGCCCAACACGCTGCTCACCAATGTATAAAATTCCTACAGACCAATTATACACTGTCTATGAAAGCCAGGTATCAATTCCGTGTCTACCCAACAGACCAACAGCAACAGCTTTTAGCTCAGTTGTTCGGTTGTGTGCGTGTAGTTTGGAATGATGCACTGGCTATTTGTAAGCAGTCCGAGAAGCTTCCTAGTAACAATGACTTACAAAAGTTAGTGATTACGCAAGCTAAGAAGACATTGGAGCGTTCATGGTTGTCTGATGTTTCAAATATCCCGTTACAACAATCTGTTGCTGATTTGGCAGTTGCTTACAAAAACTTTTTCGACTCACTTAAAGGTAAGCGCAAAGGTAAAAAGGTCGGTAGTCCTAAGTTCAAAAAGAAGACTGGGCGACAATCAGCCAGATTTAGAATTGGTGGATTCTCAATCAAAGGAGACGAAGTATATCTAGCTAAAATTGGTAATGTTAAACCTATTTGGTCAAGACAGTTACCATCGGCACCAAGCAGCGTAACAGTCATCAAAGACTGTGCTAACCGCTATTTTCTCAGCTTTGTTGTAGAAACAGAACATATTCAATCTGAAGCTAAAAACCAAAGCATTGGTATTGATTTGGGAATCAAAACTTTTGCGGTCATGAGTAATGGGGAAAAAGCAGTAAGCCCTAATTACTCCAAGAAAGACCGAAAAATTCGTAAACTACAACGTAAGCTAGCAAGACAGCAGAAAGGTTCTAAACGCCGTGAAGTCACCAGATTAAAGATTGCAAAACTTCACAATAAAATCGCAGATACCCGTAAAGATTTCTTGCACAAACTATCAACCAAAGTAGTTAGTGAGAACCAAACTATTGTTTTGGAAGATTTGAATGTGTCAGGAATGGTCAGAAATCGCAAGCTAGCAAGAGTAATTAGTTTGCAGGGATGGAGAGAATTTCGGGTATTTTGTGAGGGTAAATCTCAAAGACTTAATCGGGATTTCAGGGTGATTAGTAGATGGGAACCTACTAGTCAAACTTGTTCTTGCTGTGGGTGTCGTTGGGGCAAGATTGAGTTATCTGTTCGCTCAGTACTTTGTTTGAGTTGTGGTACTGAGCAACAAAGGGATGAAAACGCATCCCGAAATATAGAAATGGTCGGCATGGGGCATCGGCACGACCTTAAACGGACGGGGAGCGACCATAAGACTACTCCCGTAGCTAGTCGCTGTGAGCCGTCAAGAATCACTGCCCTTCAAGGGCAGTGAGTATGTCAAATCCTAAAACTGGTCAGATTGAGGGTCGTCATCTGGATCAATGCCCAAAGCTCTTAGCTGCTGTGCTAATCGTTCAGCACGTCGGCGTTCTTGTTCGGCACGTTGGCGTTCTTGTTCAGCCTCCGTTGAAACCCAATTTCCTTTGCGATCGTACCACCGCAACCACAGGCGATTAATTCCTGCGAATTCGCCTTGCCATAAACCTAAACCGAGTGCTATTTCTGGCATCCAAACTTTAGGTTCGCTAAGGTCGAGTTCTTGATAATGTCCGCCCTGTAAGCGAAAAACTTGTAGGCGTTCAGTGTATCGACTGAAAACCACATAGTAGGGAATTCGTAAAATCTGTTCGTAAACTTGCCATTTTGTTGGTGGTTGGTTATCTTTTTGCTCTGTTCTTCCCAAATCTTCAGCTTCTGTGTCGGGTGAAAGTAACTCAACAACCACAAATGGATTTACACCCTCTTGCCAAATCACGTAGCTAAGACGCAAGTCTCGACCTTCATAGAGTTTTGACACGCCAACTACACCAAACCAGTCCGGACGCTTGTAGCGGTTTGGATGACGGACATCGTAATAAAGATTCATGTCACTAGCACTAAACACCTGCTCCAGTGGATAAGCAGGAGGCTGAAATGTCATCCGCAATAACTCAGGTTGAAAGTCGTGAAACTCATCGGGCAAGCCTGGCTCCTCTGGATCTTCGCTGGGTAAATCATACATCGTGGGTAGCGTTTCTCTGGCAGGACGCGGCGGATCAGTCTGCTCGATGTGTCTAGCAAAAGACATAACAACTTTTGTGATGTAGAAAAGCGTCTTAACAGGTTATCTTAAGTCAGTTTGACAGGTATGAACCTGTATACCACAATCACCGAAAAACAAGTTAACGCGCCAAGCTTACTTATCTCGCAAGGGCCACCACGATACTTTATCTCTAGTCGCGCTGTAAGTTTCCTTCAAACCTTCAGCGTTAACAACTTTAATCGTGTCACTAGAGGGATCGCGTGAGGTTGCTGGTGCCAGTAACTTGACTTGACGCATTCCTTTAATCACTTGCTCAACAGTACGATGGTTAAGTTGGCTAGCACGCGCAATCACGTCAATTGGTAAGTCAAAGACATAAGTTGCGTTTGTCTCTGGTTGATTGCCTAATTCGCGTTCTTGATAGACAAGCGCGCGTAGCAAAGCTGCAACAGCTTGGGGGGGGTAAGTGCTGCAATTGAGTAAATGGTATTGAAACTTTTGTTGAAGTTCAAATAGCAAATCGTAGCGCTGGCGAAAGACTTCACTATCTTTGTAAAGTGCTCGTACCATTTCGACAGGAATCTTGACAACATCCGTTGTTTTATAAGCTTCTACCAAGCTAGGAAACGCCCTACAGATCAATCCGTAGCCAAAAGGTAAACTTTGCATTCCGAAGCAACTACCAGGGTAGCTAATACCAATGACTCGATCTAAAGGAGTGCTGCGAATCACCACAGGTCCCCCAGCCACGATCGCATACAAAACGTCTAGAGTTTCGCCTTTCTGAAACGCTGTATAAATTGGACGACTCGCATATAGCTTAACCTGTGGTATGCCTTCAAGACGCAAGTAGTGACTCAGCCACGTTTCATCGAAGCCGCGAAACAGATAATTGCTTTGAATTAGCACCTTCACAATGTTAGTTTCTGTAAGATGCCCAGCCTGTGTTGCCATGCCAAAGACTTTAAACAAGCGCCTTTTTCATTGTGACATGAAATACAACTGTACCTTTACTCAAATTTGTATTTTGAATGTTTTGCAATTAGATTGCATTTTTAATAAGTTACAGATATGATTGAGTTTCAACAGAAACTGATTTTTACTCTATTGATGATTCAAGGAGTTGTTGCTAGTTTCTGTACTAGGTCTTAAAGTGATGGTTTTCTATGGGACGTAAGATGCAAGAGTGGTTGCGAACAGAAATCGTAGATGATGCGCCTGTAGACGATGAGGAAGAACTCCTTCCTGAACGAAAATATCCAGCAAATCAAGGATTTGTACTCTGGTTAACTGGACTAAGTGGTTCAGGTAAAAGCTCAATTGCTCGAAAACTCGAACAGGAACTTAAAGAACGCAGTTGTTTAGTCGAAGTTCTAGACGGCGATATTATCCGCACCAATCTTTCCAAAGGCTTGGGTTATAGTCGCGAAGACCGCAACACAAACATCCGTCGCATTGGTTTTGTCGCCAATCTTCTAAGTCGCAATGGCGTCGCGGCAATTGTCGCTGCGATTAGTCCTTACCAAGAGGCGCGAGAAAACTTACGCGCTACAACGGAAAACTTTATCGAAGTCTTTGTCAATGCACCGCTTGAGGTGTGCGAAGCACGCGACGTCAAAGGATTGTACGCCATGGCACGTGCTGGTGAAATTCGCGCCTTTACAGGCATTGACGATCCTTACGAGGAACCGACAAACCCAGATATTGTTTGCTACACCGCCGAAGAAACCTTAGAAGAAAGCGTGGCGAAAATTCTCGTAGAACTCGAACAACGCGATTGTATTCCACCCAAACCACAGATTGAATTCTTTATTTAAAATTAAGTTTGCCTAATATAAAAAAGGATTGTCATCCTTGCTTTTTGGCTCCTAGCAAGGTTCTTCCCGATTTTAGCGAATGCGATCGCCATCAAGAATAAGCTCTCTAACTCGCGAATGATTTTGTAATATTTAACTTATTTCTAAGATATCGGGAAGGTACCTGATCGCTGGAGTTTACCCATGCAAGCGTATGATGTTGTGATTATTGGCGCTGGACATAATGGTCTAGTATGCGCTGCGTATTTACTTAAAGCTGGTTATAGTGTTTTATTACTAGAAAAGCGTTCTATTCCTGGTGGGGCAGCGACTACTGAAGAATCGTTACCGCAAGAAGCACCTGGTTTTAAATTTAACTTGTGCGCGATCGACCACGAGTTTATTCACTTAGGTCCGGTTGTTGAAGAACTCGAACTTGAAAAGTACGGCTTAGAATATCTAGAGTGCGATCCTGTCGTCTTTTGCCCGCATCCAGACGGTAAGTACTTTTTAGGTCATAAATCGCTAGAAAAAACCTGCGCAGAGATTGCAAGATATAGCGAACGTGACGCGAAAAAATACGCCGAATATACCGATTACTGGCAACGGGCACTAGGTGCGATGATTCCGATGTTCAACGCCCCACCAAAATCTGTTATTGATATTCTTGGTAACTACGATATTAAAAAAATTAGAGACTTATTCTCTGTCATTGGCGCACCATCGAAAACACTCGACTTTATCCGCACGATGTTGACGAGTGCTGAAGATCTACTCAACGAGTGGTTCGACTCCGAATTTCTCAAAGCACCACTAGCCCGACTCGCTGCTGAACTCGGTGCACCGCCTTCGCAAAAAACGATCGCAGTTGGTGCAATTATGATGGCAATGCGCCACGATCCTGGTATGGCAAGACCGCGTGGCGGTACAGGTGCGCTGGTACAAGCGTTACTCAATTTAGTCAAAAGCAAGGGTGGCGTTGTTCTTTGCGATCAGCGCGTTGAGAAGATTTTAGTCGATAATGGTAAAGCTGTTGGCGTTCGCGTTGCAGGTGGTCAAGAATACCGTGCGAACAAAGGTGTTATCTCCAATATTGATGCAAAGCGAGTCTTTCTGCAACTAGTAGATAAAAGTGATATCGATCAAGTCGAACCTAATTTACGCGAACGTTTAGAACGCCGAATTGTCAATAACAACGAAACAATTCTCAAAATTGACTTGGCGTTAGATGAAGTACCGCGCTTTGAACGATTTGACCATAAAGATGAATATCTCATCGGTTCGGTATTAATTGCCGATTCGGTGAGTCATGTCGAAAAAGCACATAGTGAATGTACTTTGGGTAAGATTCCCGATGACGATCCGTCGATGTATTTGGTAGTTCCCACCGTCCGCGATCCTTCAATGGCACCTCCTGGAAAGCACACCGCATGGATCGAATTCTTCGCACCGTATCAAATTGCAGGTGCTGAAGGTACAGGCTTAAACGGTACTGGTTGGACAGACGAACTTAAAAATAAAGTTGCCGATCGCGTAATTGATAAACTCGCAGACTACGCACCGAATGTCAAAAACGCAATCATTGCCCGACAAGTCGAAAGCCCCGCAGAATTAGGAGAACGCCTCGGCGCGTACAAAGGTAATTATTACCACGTCGATATGACGTTAGACCAAATGGTGTTCTTCCGCCCGTTACCAGAAATCGCAAACTACCGCACGCCTATTGATAATCTCTATCTTACTGGTGCAGGAACTCACCCAGGCGGCTCAATTTCGGGAATGCCAGGACGCAATTGCGCGCGGGTATTTCTGCAAACGCAACAGCCGATCGCCCAAACGCTACGTGATGCGAGAGATTCGATTAAATCTACTGTCGAGTCAGTGTTTAAGATTAACTAAGCTATTTTCGATGCTGTTTGTTTGAAGCTTCTTACCCCCTAAATCCACGCCAGTTGCTACAATGGGGGACACTCCCCCAAAGGCGTACTGGCTCCCCACTCGTGGGGGACTTAAATCTAGAAGCCGCTGCTTGATTGATGTCCGCTACCTCTAAATTTTTAATACCTCGTACAGAGGCACTAAGGCAGTCCTTCTGCTGCAATGATTATTATGATGTGACCAAATCTTAACCAATGACGGCGAGGGTTCTCATTCTTGGAGGTCGGGGGAGGATTGGCAGTAGTATTGCCCAAGATATTGCCACCTATACTCAAGCAGAAGTAATTATCACAACTAGAAAACCAGCCGCAGCGATCGCTGTTAAACAACGTTTGGGTTCTCAAGTAGAGATTTTATCGCTCGATTTAGCAGATATTGCAGCCCTAAACAAAGCGATCGCATCAGCGGATCTTGTAGTTCATAGCGCTGGACCTTTTCACTATCGCGATGCTAGCGTCCTCAAGATTTGCATCGAGCAAGGTGTTAACTACCTTGATGTCAGCGACCATCCTTCTTTTACGCGTAAAGCTTTAGCATACCAGTCAGCCGCAGCAGAAGCAGGAGTTACCGCAATTATTAACACAGGAATTTTCCCTGGTATTTCTAATAGTATGGTACGCGAGGGTGTTGAGCAATTTGACCAAGCCCAACGCATTCATCTAAGTTATCTCGTTTCTGGTTCAGGTGGTGCTGGAGTTACCGTGATGCGCACTACGTTTCTAGGATTGCAGAAACCTTTTGAAGCTTGGATTGATGGTAAATGGCAACAAGTAAACCCGTATAGCGATCGCGAAACGGTTGAATTTCCCAAACCCTACGGGCGATCGCACGTTTACTGGTTTAATATGCCGGAAACTTTTACTCTACCCGAAGCGTTCCCCAGCGTTAAAACCGTTATTACGAAATTTGGTTCGCGTCCTGATTTTTATAATCATCTCACGTGGATTGCAGCGCACTGGTTTCCCAAGCCTTTAATGCAACAGCCAAGTGCGATCGAGTTTTTGGCGCATGTCAGCCACACGATGACCGACGTCACAAATCGTTTTAGTGGTATTGGTGTGGCGATTCGTTCGGAAGTAAGCGGCGATAAACAGGGAACGCAAGCACGTTACTGTTCTACGTTAGTGCATGAGAATACTGCGATCGCTGCTGGTTGCGGTACGGGTAGCATTGCGCAATTCTTACTTGAAGGAAAACTTAAAAAACCTGGAGTCTGGACGGTCGAACAAGCCGTATCGACAGATTTGTTTCATCAAGCGATCGCCAGCCGAGGTATGAAGCTGCATCAAGAATGGCTATAACTTTTTTAGCTCCAATCTATCTTTAGAGAGAAGGCAGCAATAAATATATCAAAGTAGGATGCGATTCTTACAAACTAGCCTTTATCTAACGAGGAAATTTTATGCGTCGGCTTTTGAATTTATGGTTTGCAGTTTGTTTAATAGTTATCTTAATACCCTGTTTCGTTCTTCTGGGTGCTGCTCCTGGTTATGCTGCTACGTATGCAGAACAAAAATTAGTTCCCCCACAGGAAAAATTCCTCACACCTGAAGAAAAAATTGAACGCGCCTACGAATTGGGTGAAGGCGCTGGAATGCTTGAAGAAGCAAAGCAAGCTTCAGCAAATGCTAATACATTAACAAAGCCAAATAAAAAAGTAAATGTAAAAACTGTAACAACGCCCAAAGAAGAAGGTTTAGTAGAAAAAGCGAAAGAAATAGTAGAAAAAGTTAAAGGAAACGAATAGAAAAAACTCAATTTAATATCGGTATTACAGCCTAAATTAAAATTTGAACAGACAGCCTCCAAATAATCAACTATGATTTTTGCTTTCTTACCTAAGGCTGATTAAATTCCAATTGCGAATTGACACGATTGAAATTAAATCAACGTCACCAAAGCGCGATCGCTGTAATCTTGGGTAAATCAAAATGCTTAAACCTTGGATGATTATTGGAGGGATAACAATATTAATTGCCCTAGCTAGTCTGTTTTTTAGACCACGCGATACACAATGGGCAAAAAACTTAAATCGACCAAAGTGGTTAGTTTTTGAACCACTGATTCCTGTTATCTGGACAATAGTTTTTACAGGTGGAGCATTATCCGCTGCAACTGTATGGGAAAATGCCCCAGGAAGTGTCTCAACGTGGTTACTTATGGGGCTTTACTTGTTGTTGGAAGTTGTTACAGTTGCTTATATCCCTGCCACATTGCGATCGCGAAATCTGAAAATTGGTACGACCTTAGGCGCTACTGGAGTTGTTTTAGGAATCGTACTCACGCTCATTGTGGGGAATATTTCAGGCTTAGCAGCTTTGCTACTTTTACCGTATCTTCTCTGGAGTCCTGTTGGTACTTATACAACGTGGGAAATGATGCAGCTAAATCCAGAAGCTACGTAATTAGGGGTAATTGAACATTACCCCTTTTTCTAAATTAGTATCTAGTAGTCGTTCCCGTTCCCGTACCTGTGTTTACCGTATTAGGGTCGCGATACGCTGGTTCAGAAGGTTTGCGGAAGAAGTTTGCTAAGCCAAGTAAACCAATTAATCCTAACAAACCCCAAGAACCGCCACCGCCTCCCCTATCTGTTTGGGTTTCAGTAGTAGTAGTTCCAGTTGTTCCACCAAAGGTAGGCTCTCCAGGAATTGTACCGCCTGTTGTTGTATCGCCATCTGGCGTCGTTGTTGTTCCTGGGGCTGTACCACCAGGGGTAGTTCCTGGCGCGGTAGTCGTACCAGTTGTACCGCCAGGAGTCGTAGTTTCTACTGTACCAGTGCCAGTACCTGCTGTTTGTGCGATCGCAGGAACCGTTAAAGGCAAAGTAGCTAGACTAAAAGTCACACTTGCCAAAATAAGCTTATCTAAATGAAAACGTCTCATTAGCGATTGTGCCTCTTGATTCCAAATTTATAGTTTATTGTTCAACGGTGACTTCTTAAGTCAGAATCATTAATCATTGTGCTGACTTGAGATGTTTATTATGCATTTCTAAGCCTAGAAATGAATTCTCTTAAATGCTTTTTGAGAGGGCAAAGAAATAACTTTATTCTGCTTTGGTAGACGTCTATGCAATCGCTATTCCAATTTTCATGCACCCTCCTTGTTTATTCATCGCTTGTTGTTTTGACGGATATTGCTCCTATAAAATTTAGCCTTTTCCATTTCATGTAACTTCTACCAGAGGAATCAGCTAGTGTTAAGCTAAATAGTATTCATCAATACAACAATTGTTAAATTTAATGCTGCTGAATCCCTGTTTTTGCTAACAGCAAAGACAAACATGCAATGCAACAACGCCTTCATCTAGCTTCTTCCGAGTTCAGGAGAAAGATTTAGAAAGAGGATGAGAATTTACCACATTAGACAGATGCATTGATTTTGCGCTGACGGTTGTTTTTGTATCGGTTGTATGCATTCATCAAAGGTGTCGTACTGATTCCATGCAAGATTACAGATATCACAATTGTGATGTAAGTAATCCAAGCAATTTGTTCGCCTAATTGACCTTCTAACCCATGACCAAAGGCATAGGTAAGATAGTAAATAGAACCAACACCACGCACGCCAAACCAGCCGAATAACCAACGCGTGATTGGACGATAATCGCCACCAATTGTACTTAACCAGGTTCCGAGAGGACGAATGATAAATAATAGAGAACCTCCGATGATTAAAGCGGCGATCGCGTGTTCTTGAATCGCGGGTAATCGTAGCATTGACCCTAAGATTAAAATTGTTCCGACTTCAAGGAGTTTTTCGATGCGTTCAGTAAATTCTTTTTGAGAGAAAGGTTTTTCAGGGTCTTCATAACGTCGTTGTGCGACGACTCCAGCAACAAAAACAGCTAAAAACCCATAGCCATTGACAACTTCGGTTAAAGAGTAGGTAAGCAGAATAATACTCAGCGCCACAAAGTCTTCCATCAAGTCATCGACTTTTGTATGCTTTTGAATATTCTGGTCAATTGTCACCACAATCCAGGGAACTACGATTCCCACAACCATACCGACTGCCACTGCCCAAAGTAAATCTACTGCAACCCATTGCCTAAACCACTCTTGCCAGTCATTACCGTCTTCAAACCAATGAATTCCAAAATAGACGAAGGGAAAGGCTAAAGCATCATTTAAACCACCTTCGGAAGTTAAACCAAAGCGTAACTCATCGCGGTCCTCGGTATGCGTTAGTTGGACTTCTGAGGCTAATACAGGGTCAGTTGGTGCTAAGATGGCTCCCAGTAAAATTGCAGGTCCCCACTCCATACGCAAAAACCAATGCGCAACTGCGGCGATCGCAAAAATGGACAATGGCATCAAAAAGCCGATTAAGCGAATCGTCGAACGCCACGCACTTGCATTTAAAGGGCGATTCATCTTCAAGCCACAACTGAACAGCGAAACAATGACAACGAATTCGGTGAGGCGTTCCAAAAACTGTGCATCAGGACGTACTTGGACGATATTCAACCCATAAGGACCAAGAACAATACCTACCACCAAGTAAATTAAGGCGAAAGAAATTGGTAAACGGGAAATCCATCCTGAACCTAGAGTGACACACAATAAAAGCAGACCTATCACGAGTAGGTCGAGGATGTAAATATCTACCATTGCCACGAACGAATGTGATTGAGGGATGTTAAAAAAGTCTAATGCGATCGCACTGGGTGCTCAATCAGCTTGTAGTGGTATTTATGAATGGGTGAATGGTAATAGGTCAGTGTAACTATACTTTCTGTACAAACCGACGTCCCAATAACCCTTGAGGTCTGACTAACAGCATAATGAATAAGATGCCAAAAGCAACCGCATCCTTATATGCTGAGTAATCGGCGGGGACGAACGCTTCCACCAAACCAATCATTAAACCGCCTAATACCGCGCCAGGAATACTCCCTAATCCTCCCAGAACAATTACTGCTAAACCTTTTAAACCGAAAGCAATCCCAAAATAGGGTCCTGCAATACTCACACTCGAAGCAACCAAAGTTCCGGCTAAACCCGCGAGAAAACTGCTGATAAAAAATGTCAAAACAATATAGCGATCGGTATTAATTCCCAGCAAACTTGCAGTCGTTGGATCTTCAGCAACAGCTTGCATAGCTTTACCGTACTTAGTGCGATTGATAAACAACGTTAAAATTGTCAAAATCACGACAGATACCGTGAAGATCACAACTTGTACGCTGCGAATCGGTACGGGTTGTTCTGCTGTACCAAAGTTAATCGCAGCAGGAAGATTACCGTATGTACCCGCTGGGAAAGTATAACTTTCCGCACCGACTAAATATTGAATGACATTGACAATGACTACCGCGACACCCAAACTCGAAACAACCGTTAAGAGTGGATCGGAACCACGACGACGTAACGGGCGAAAAGCAATACGTTCAACTGCGACGCCGACTAAACCAGCAAGGGTACTTCCCAAAATTAAAGCGACAGCAAACGGTAGCTGAAACGGTAAGACAGCATTAGCAAGCAAACCATTAAACCCAAACGCACCACCCATCAGTGCATATGTAAAATAAGCACCTAAGGTAAAAATTGCTCCATGGGCAAAATTAATAATACCTAAAATCGAAAATATCAGAGTATATCCTAAAGCGAAAATAGCGTACGCGCTGCCAATTGATAAACCATTAAGAACTTGTTGTAAAAATAGCGTTATGCCCATTGTATTTATAATTTTCAGTCACACTTCATATAATCACTCTTCACTCTAGTCTTCAGTAATTAACTAGATTTGATATTAAGATATACTGCTTTTTGCACTTTACATCCTAAAATAAGTAGGCAACCTGTTCGTGACCCTCAGTTGCTAAGAATTTTCAAAGCCCGAACCCGAATAGTAGTATCCATAGGAGTTGCTGGATTAGCCTATCTCCTACTACCGTCTTGGTTACGTCCAGCCGCACGCGTTATCATTGCTTGGAACTTGGGAACAATTTCCTTTTTAAGTTTGGCTTGGTTATTGATTGTCAATGCTACTTCCCAGAAGATGCACTTTCATACGCAACATCAAGACGAGGGAAATTGGACAATTCTTAGCTTGATAGTCAGTACGGCTTGCGCTAGTCTTCTAGCAATTTTCTTCATGCTGAAAGATGACCAAGGGTTACCTATGGTGATTTTGATACTCCACGTCATGCTTGCGGGTTTAACTGTTATTTGCTCTTGGTTACTGATGCATGTGATTTTTGCCCTCCATTATGCACACTATTACTACCGCTCGAACGGAGGCTTAGACTTTCCCAGTGAAAATCTACCGGATTACTGGGATTTTTTATACTTCTCTTTTGGGATTGGTATGACGTGCCAAGTCTCTGACGTTCAAATAACATCACGTATCATGAGACGTCTTACTCTAGTACATAGCATTATCACCTTTTTTTTTAATACGGTAATTTTGGCGCTTAGCATCAATATTATTGCTGGATTAATCTAGTTATAAGATTATTTTAGAAACGCAAATTGACCGCTATTGCCATTATTATTCATCTTAATTTGAGCTACATAAAATTCTTTTTGCACGACCTCGCCTTCAGGAGTAAAAGAAATTTCACCTAATGGAGTTTGATAGTTTCCTGCTAATATTTGCTTATTCAGTTCGTTGCGTAGTTGCGGTAATGGTAAAGTATTAATATCAGTTTTGCTATCTAAAGCTCTGAGGGCTTCTACATAAACTTGTACGGCGGTAAAAGCTTGGGCGCTAAACTGAGGTGGTTCTTTTTTGTATTGACTCATATAAGCGTTGCGAAAAGCTGCATTCATTTCCCCAGGATGTTCGGGACTGTAAGCTTGAGCAATCAATACGCCATCGCAAAATTCTTTACAGACTGTAAATACATTTGATGTATTTAAACCATTACCGCCAACAATTGTGCCTTGATACCCAAGTTCGCGTAACTGCCGCACTAAGTTACCACCATCAGCTGCTAATCCAGAAATAATTACTAAATCGGGTTTTAAGTTTAATGCATTCGTTGCTTGCGTTTGAAAATCTGTATCGGTTGTTTGAAACTTTTGGACTGTGACTAATTCGAGTCCTTGGTCTTTAACAGTTTGTTGAAAAATTTCAGTTTCTGACTTGCTAAAAGCATCGTTTTGTGCGTAGAAAACAGCTACTCGTCTAATATTAGGATTACTCTTTAATGCAGCTTGTACGGAATTTGGCGCAACAACCGATACTGGTGCAGAAACGCGCGCGATGTAATCGCCAATTTGCGGAATACCTTTAGCAGTATTTGATGGTCCAAGCACGGGAACTTTGGCTCTTTCGGCAATAGGATCGGCACTAAACGCTTGTTGTGATAAGGTAGGACCAACAATGCCAACAACGCGATCGTTGTTAATTAAAGTTTGAAAAGCATTAATTGTACCAGCTTCATCGCCACCTGTATCTTGAAATACGAGTTTAATTGGCGTACCGTCGATCCCGCCTTGTTCGTTAAAATACTTTTCAGCAATTTTAGCGCCAGCAACTTGTTCTTGACCTAGTAGGGCGACATTGCTTGTTTGCGCTAATGCAACACCGATAGGAACTGGATTAGAAGATGAAGTTGCTGTTGTATTAGTTGCAGTATTAGTTGTATTTGTACCTGTATTAGCTCCACCACACGCAGACAGTAGTAAAGCTAAAGTTGCAAATAAGGCAGAAGAGCGTGCAGTAAAGTTGTGCATAGTCTGGAGAAAACTATCTATGGGACGATCTTCATTTGACCACGCATAAGCGATCGCGCCAAGTATTTGTAAGTGATTGTTTCGTTACTATTTGTTGCTGCTGTCGTCTCCAGTTTTAAAAAAGTTTACGCCATCAGATCAGTATTAAGATTGCAGTTACGCTGTCTGCCTAACTTCTGCTATATCAAGATAAATCCGCTGCACTTTCGAACTTTCTAGTAAAACTTGATAAAGCTTTGAGACATCAGGTTCTCAGCTGCGCTTCGGGTCAAAATTACAGTATGTCAATCTTGAGTCGAAGGATTTTGGTTAAGAAATAAGAAGAGTTTGGCAAATAGTCGATGATAGAGTAACTGCTCTTTTTGAAATTGAATTTCTACAAAATACACTGTTTGGGTAGGAGCATTCTCTCGCGGAAAGAACACGCCATCAATTATTTTGGTGGGAATAAACTTCAACTGTATCGCCTAAGTGAATACTTTTATCTTGTTGCGTTTTAGGAATTCTTGTATTTACACTCAAGCGAAAGTAGTGATTAAAACGCGATGCTGCTACCCAGGAGGGTAATGTTTCTTGGCGCTTGGCGATGAATGTTTTTTGAAAATGAGGATACGGTGTTGCTGTCAGCGAATCGCGTGTAGGGACAACACAGCGCTGACAAGGATTGATACCTTGAAATTCTACATTTCCTACTCGAAAAGAAACAGCATCACCTGTTGTGCTAAATAGTCGATCTTCCCAAAATGCGGGAACGCCATCGATTTCGATATTGGCACGGATGCGACGGCGCATTTCATCGAGACTTATATTAGGGAACCAAGAAGCAACTTCTATTAGCGTTGCGGTGCTAATTACAGTGGGTCCTGGCGAATCAGTGTCGTCGGGAAAGCCTGTATGCAAGTTTTGTTTTAATTGGACAGAAAAACCAAAAAAACTACTCAACCAAGCTTCTAGCGCTTGTCTTTGGTCATCAAGATGAAAAATTTGTTGGGCTGGATCGCCTTGTATTTGCAGTGTAACAGTCCGACGAGATAGAGAGAAGTGCGATCGCAACAAGTGAACTTGCGCGTTGCGCTTACCATTAACAAATCTACCTTGAGCATCAATAATGGCAAACTCGCGATCGTGCTGCAATGCACCACTTGCTAAAACCGTTGCACTAGAAACGGCAACACCATCGAGTGATTTAATTGGATAAATCAATATACGGGCAAGATGAGGCATATTAGCTTCCTCTACCTTGGGGTGCTGAAATCGTCTTTGGCGAGGCTCATCCCTTTTTCACTTGACTAGCTACGTCGCTATATAAAGCAGCAACAACTCTTATAATACGCACATTCCAAGAAGCGATCGCCGCGATCTTTGGCGTTAGCTAAAATTTCCAATATAAACACCTACAGCGCGCGCAGTTTCAACTAAATAGCTTTGGGGATTGACAAATAAGGGGCAATGTGCAAGCACATCTTGCAGTGGTACAGCGATAACTTGTCCATTTTGCCAAGCAACCATGCGATCGTAATGTTCTTGGGCAACTAAATCAACAGCAGCCTTACCAAAAGCTGTTGCCATGAGTCGATCTGCTGCTGAGGGAATACCGCCGCGTTGGATATGTCCGAGTACCGACGCGCGAATGTCAATGCGATCTGCAAAGTAATGACTGATTTGAGTCGAAATATATTGACCCATACCGCAATCTTTGAAAGTTGCAGTGTCGCAATTGGGCGTTTCGGTTGCAGGTTTGGCGCCTTCAGCAACAACAACGATCGCAAAGCGACGATGAACGCGATCGCGCAAGTTTTGGATGTGCTCGCAGATTTGTGCAATCGAATAGGGAATTTCGGGAATCAAAATGCAATCAGCACCACCAGCAATTCCCGCGTGTAGTGCCAAATGTCCCGCAGTGCGCCCCATAACTTCCACAACCATAACGCGATCGTGACTTGCGGCGGTAAAGGTGAGACGATTTAAAGCATCAGTAATTGTGTTAACCGCCGTATCAAACCCGATTGCCCGTTCGGTAAGCGCGACATCATTGTCAATTGTTTTAGGAATTGCAACAATATTCCAGTTTCCTAAACGCGCCAAATGATGCAGAATTGCTAAACTACCATCACCGCCGATCGCAATCAGTGCATCCAACGCTAAGGCGTGGTAACTAGCGATAATTTCAGTTGCCCGCGCGAGAGTATCGCCTTTATTGATCGTTCCTAAAATCGTACCGCCCATACTCAGCAAAGGATCGATACCGCGCAAATCGAAGCAATGCAGGTCTAACGGAATCGCTTGACGTTCTAGTAATCCTTGCGTTGCGTAGGGAATACCAAGAACTTCCCAATTGTACGTGAGCCGAGCGTGACTCACAACCGCGCGGATGACTGCATTGAGTCCAGGACAATCGCCGCCACTAGTAAGAATGCCAATTCGTTTTTGTCCCATTACTTTAACCGAAGTAATAAGATGACTCGTAGATGCGCGCCCATTCTGGTTTGTAGGTTTGGAGCGATCGCACGTATTGCGCGCGTTCAAAGGCACTTCGATCGGGGCAGTTTTGACGACTTAATATTCCTTGCAACTGCTGTACCGATTCGTACTCGTGTTCTGTCATCCATTGCACAAGTTCGCGTTCGACCGTGTGGAGGTGGAGAATGCCATGCTGCAAGAGTACAGAACACAGCATTGTCACATTAGCGCCCACCATGAGTAGCTTAACCACATCTTGTCCTGTGTGAATCCCACTTGTTGCAGCTAAACTAGCGTTAATGCGTCCATACAAAATTGCAATCCAACGCAGCGGTAAGCGCATGGCTTGCGGCGTGCTTAATAACACGTTTGGCTCAACGGTGAGAGTTTTGAGATTAATATCGGGTTGATAAAAGCGATTAAACAGTACCAAAGCGTCTGCACCTGCATCGTCACATCGCTTTGCCATATTCGCCATGTTAGTAAAGTAGGGGCTAAGCTTAATCGCTACGGGAATTGACACCGATGCTTTGACTGCACGCAAGATATTGATGTAAGTTTGTTCGATCTGTTCGCCTGTCACTTCCATGTCGGTAGGAACATAGTAAATATTGAGTTCTAGTGCATCTGCACCGGCTTGCTCAATTTGGCGGGCGTAGTTCGTCCAACCGCCAACTGACGAACCGTTGAGACTGGCGATAATCGGAATATCTACGTGTTCTTTGGCGCGACGGATATGATTGAGGTATTCTTCTGCACCGACGCGAAACCTAGCATTCTCAGTACTTGCTGTACTGTGCGCAAGATCGTAGGCTTCTTGCCGTTGCGATCGCAGTTGTTCTTCAAACAGCGAATGCAGAACAACTGCAGCTGCGCCTGCATCTTCCATGAGTTTGAGGTTATCAATATCTTCGGACAGGGGTGATGCTGCTGGGATCAATGGCGATCGCAGTGTTAACCCCATATAGGTTGTTGTTAAGTTCATAGAGTAATATTGGCTTTGTTAATGACACCGATTTGTGGTTTTAGCAACTTATTTACCCATCTATTTATATAGAAAATTGGTGTGAGGAAATTGTGATGTTTTACAAGAAGAAACGTGGTGTACAGTAGGGGTCAGAGGTTAGAGGTCAGGATGAAACTCTCCTCAAAGCCATCACTACGAGCTATATGAAGAGAATCGCGAATAAATTCGCCACTATACGAACAGGGTAGTATACCTGCGTGGACTTATGATAATCTCAATAGAAAATCGTAGGCTATCTAGAATTGATTATTGCTGATTTAGCGAACCGCGTACTAACATCACAGTACATTTAGCACGGCTAGCGATTTCTGCGGGAATGTTGCCTTTCATTGCTTGTTGCAGTAATCCCTCGCGACTCGCACCTAGCATGACAACATCGATTTTGTCTTTCTCGATGACGTGAAGAACGCCTTCAACTACCGAAGCAGCTTTCACCGGAGTTGCCACCACAGCACCGACGGAATTGCGTCGCCGAATTAAATATTGCAGCCCGCTTTTGAGAACTTTCATGTCTAGTTGCGTTTCCGACGGTGGAAAAACCTGACACAAGCGAATATACGGTGCGTGACTTATATTAATTAAACCAGGAAGTAGTTTGATAGCAGCATTCGCATTTGGACCGCCTGCCATTGGCAGCAACCAGCGATTAAATTGGGGAGAAGCTTGTTCTGTATTTTGTAAGAGAGTTCCAGTATCTTTCTCTTGAGTTGCTAAATCTTTACCTGATTCGCGCTCTTTACCGTTTGCACCTGTCCCAAATCTTACCAAAACAACATCACACGTTGCTTGGCGAATCAAAGTATCGACTACACTACCAAAAACTCGACCTGGAGTAATCGTTTTTCCTTTCCAACCCATTAACAATAAATCGATATGGCGTTCTTGTACTGTCTCTAAAATTGCTTGCGATACATCGTGCGCAACGCGGATTTGTGTATGGATGGGAATATTCCATTTGCGTGCTAAGATTTCAGCTTCGCGCAACAACCGCCGACTTTTTGCGGTACTCACTTCCGTTTCGGCGGGAGAACTGCGACGGGGAACGAGAATAATTTGCAGACACTCGAGTTCGTAGTGACGTTCGCGGGCGATCGCGGTTGCTAAATGCAATAGGGAAACTGCTGTTTGCGGATTTGCCAAAGGAACGAGTAATCGACCTCTACCAATACTTGGCGATCGCGTTTGATACACAACATACGAAGGCTGCGGTTGCGGACCTATTTCGCGCGTTTCACCGTTGAGTTTATCCGCTTCGGCACGAATAATATCTGCCCGCGTGATAATTCCAATCAATCGTTTATTTTCCACAACAGGTAAACGACTGAGATTAAACCGATCTAACCGATACAGTACCTCGCTTAAGCTATGCAACGGATGCACTGTCACTGGTTGCGGTGTCATAATTTCGCTTAAAAGCGTATCCCCAGGAAGTTCTAATTCGCGTGCTTTTGCTAAATCCGATTGCGTAACGATTCCGACTAACTTACCCTCATCAACCACCGGAAAGCCGCGGTGTTGCGATCGCGAAAATGCCTGGACAGTTTCATCTAAACTCAATTGTGCGGCTAAAGTTTCGACGCGCGGTTGCATCACGTCTTTCGCTTTGAGTTCGATTAAAAGTCCCTGAGTTGGACCTTCTTTTTCTAGATGAATGCCTTTTAATTCCAGAAGTTTGTCGTATAGTGAACCAGGGAAAAACTTATCTGCAATGAGGTACGCTGTCACCGAACCGATCATCAGTGGTAACACCAAGTTGAAATCGGTGGTCATTTCAAACACAATGACGATCGCTGTGATGGGAACCTTGGAAACGACGCTAAAAAACGCTCCCATACCTGCAAGCGCATAAGTAGATGGCGAACCGAATCCAAATAGACTTTGTTCGGTTACGCCGACAAGATAGCCCAGCGACGAACCTAAAATGAGACTTGGTGCAAACAATCCTCCAGGCGCGCCCGAACCAAAGGCAATGAGTGTTAGCGTAAACTGGGCAACAAAGGCGATCGCCGCTAAAGACCAATGCGCATTTCCGGTAATTAAAAACTCGCGTAGTCCTGTATTATCGCGAAACGCAGCGGGTAAAAACGCGACGATTAAACCAGAACTTCCACCCGCGATCGCCATTTGCAGTGGTAAGCCTAAATGCGATCGGTTGTAAAATTTTGAGCTAGCAATAATACCTCGGTTAAACAACGAACCTAGTATTCCAGCTAAGAGTCCTAGCAACAAAAAAAATGGTAGTTCGGTGAGGGAAAAACTCGTTTGGGAAGCCGTTAAGACGAGATTCAGTTGTAAAGTTCTTCCCCCTAGAATGCGCGAGACAACCGCACCGATAAATGAGGCGATAATTGCCGTACCTAGCGTTAAACCTGATAAATCTTGCAGTAACTCCTCAATCACAAATAATACCCCTGTAATGGGGGCATTGAATGCGGCGGCTAAACCTGCACCCGCACCTGCTGCAATCATTTGTCGTCGATGTTCGGGAGATGTGGGAAACCACCGGCTAAATTGTGCAGCTAAAGCCGCGCCGATATGAACAGTGGGTCCTTGTCTTCCCAGCGTTAACCCTGAACCTAGGGCAATTGTAGAAGCGATCAGTTTAACTAAAGCTTCGCGCAACGACAACTTAACAGGTGCATCCGCAAGATTTGCTTTCACCTGCGGAATTCCACTTCCTGATGCTTCGGGTGCTAACTGTTGTAAAAGAAACCCCGCAACGTATCCTAATCCAAATCCAATTCCTGGCAAGATCAGCCAAGGTGGAGATAAATTAGCAGCTTGCACGCGCCACGCACCAATCCAACCAACTCCGACACGCAGTACAATTGCAGAAAACGCGGCGACTAATCCGATCAAACACGCTTCAGCGATCGCTAAACGCCGACGCGGTAAAAGCCATTTACGGAAGGGCTGAACTGACATTAAGGGTGAATGTAATAAACACTACTCACTAAAACCAAGATAACCAAGAAGACCAGTTTTGGACGATGTTTGCCAATTCTGTATAACCACCTGCACGTGGATGGTAGCCGTCATTCGCTGCGGCTTCTTGAAACCAAATTGTTGAAGACTGCAACTTAGTAAAAGTATCTAAATATGCAATGTCTAGTTTTGACAAGCCTCAGCATATTGTGCAGATAAACGCGCAATTCTTTGGTTTTGTTCGCAATTTGGTGTTGGCGGCAATCCTACCATTAATGTAGGAAACATCTGCTTTGCAACACCAAGAATATGATATAAGTTCTCAATAGACGTGGAAAAATCTACGCGAGTTTTACCGTTTTCTACTGTCGTATCATTCACACCAAACGAAAATACAACTCGGCTATCAAATGCTGAACTCAGGCGACAACTTACTTCCTCTAGCCAGCACTTTTTGAGTTCTGTACTCGTTTGCCTGCGGACTCCTAAATTGTAATAAGTGATGTCGTATCCTTGTTTGCAAGCCGCAG
Source organism: Chroococcidiopsis sp. TS-821 (assembly GCF_002939305.1). NCBI lineage: Bacteria > Bacillati > Cyanobacteriota > Cyanophyceae > Chroococcidiopsidales > Chroococcidiopsidaceae > Chroococcidiopsis > Chroococcidiopsis sp. TS-821. Next base: position 447,973 of record NZ_MVDI01000003.1, read on the forward strand.
TACAAATCCTTCCTGTCCAACCCAAACATTCAGGATCGCCCGTACCGTTGACGCAAGATTCACCAAAAAAGCAGATGCGCATGATATTAAAAATGTGGCTAGTGACTAGCGGCGAGAAAAAAATTAATCATCAATCAATTAACCTCTTCCTGTCGTCGATAATCCTTCAACAACAACAGACGGAGTGTAACAACTCCCGTTCCACTCAGCATCGCCACCAAGTGCCACTAATTGTTTGAGTGCTGCGTACACATTTCCCGCAACCATTGTATCTTTCACGCGCCCTAAAACTTGCCCGTGTTTTACGCGGTAGCCTAAGTCAACATTGATCGAAAAGTCACCAGAGATGCTACCGCCACCACCCAACATTTGATCGACAATAATTCCATCATCGAGCTTATGAATCAAATCCAGGAGTGAACCAGAACCAGGCTGAATCAGTAAGTTAAACATTCCTGGTGTGGGGTAGCTTCCTAACCCAGGGCGAAAGCCGTTCCCTGTACTACTGATATTTAGTTGACGTCCGGTGGTGCGATCGCAGTAGAAATTTTGTAAGATGCCATTTTGAATAAATACAACTCGTTGCGTAGGCGTACCTTCATCGTCAAACGGACAACTATACGGTCCCGCTTCAGGGTCTTGATACAACGTGAGTATAGGAGAGATTACAGGTTTACCGACGCGATCGCTCCACGGCGAAGCTTTTTCGATAACTCGCTTGCCATTTAACGCTGCTTGCACAGTTCCCCATAGCATATCCGCAGCTTTGGAGGTGAATAAAACAGGAACTCTCCCTGCGGGGGATGCGACATTTTCTGTCGCCCAGTCGAGGCGTTGGATAATTTGCTGTGCAATTTTTTCTGGTTGTAAGCTACCGCGTTCGGTTTGTCCGTCAGAGACACTCAAAAAATCATCGCCGCGTACCCACTCAGCGGATACGTAACACCCCAACGTCGTATCGGTGTAGTAGCAATCTAAACCGAGTGAGTTAACTAATCGCGTCGTTTCGACATCACTATCCCACTCAGCACTAATCAAAACTTCAGGGTAAACATCCCGAATTAAAGCGATCGCTTGTTTTCCCCACTCGACGAGTTGTTCTACGCTTACCGCTTCCCCTAAGTCAGGATAAAGAGATTGCGAATGACTCTCAACTTCAATTGTTTCGGGTTCATTGAGTTGACTCAGTGCAATGGCGCGATCTACCAACGCTTGGGGTTCTACAGAGCCATAAGCTACCGCGAGTCCTGGACGTCCGTTGCGCCACAGTCGCAATGCAGTTCCTTCTGCTTGAGTACTTTCTAGTTGCTTGAGGCGATTCGCTTCAAAAAAAACTGGTCGAGAAAGCGATCGCGATTGATACACCTCAGCTACCTCAGCCCCTGCTTTTATGGAGAGATCGAGTAGTTGTTCTGCAAGTGACGATTGTGATAAGTTTTCAGAACCCATGAGCGATGCTGAGTGTGGAAGTGGTAATAAAGCATTAAGCACAAGTACGATCGGCGATCGCAGGTACTTTTATAGCTCTGCAACCAATTTACGGCAGATTGGGTTCTTGTAATAGCCAAAATCCTGCAAAAGCTTCTACTTCTGGGTTTGCTTGGACTGCTAAAAAGTGAACTCCATTCGCTTGTTGTTTAGCATTTTCAAAGCCTTTGGCTTCTGCGATCGTCTGAGGATCTTTAAAGCTAGCCAAGATCCAGCTTTCCGTCACGCCAGTTTCTAGAAGAAGTTGTGGTGTTTCTTTACTGTCAAACTTGATATTGGCTAACTCTAAACCTGACATCCACCCTGCTAAAGGCATAGCGCGGGGAGATAACACGATTACTCCAGGAATTTTTGTATCAGGTTTAACGCCTGCGATTTCCAGAGGAAAAGCTTCGCCAAAACCAATTTCCCACTCTGGCATATCGGCAAATGCAGCCGCTTCTAGCGTCACAAATGCCCATTGTTGCCCGATTAAGGCATCAGGTAAACGTTGCGGTAGCGGTACTTCCATGCGTACTGAAGGATTCGTTGCAGCTTGGTATCCAGGTTCTTGCGGATAAACTTCCTCCATGCGTTGTTGCAGCCACAAATTCAACGCCAACGTCCGGCGACTCGGTTGTGCGGGAATTCCTAAGTCTTGGCAAGCTTTCGTAATCATATTATTCATCTGACGGCGAAAGAAGCGGAATTTGACAGGTGTTACCCCTGCTTGGGCGATCGCTTCTTCTAACGCAGTGCGCAACCACACCGAGTTTACCTGCGTACTCGGACAATACTTGGCGAAGCGAAATAGCGCATCAGGTTTGGCACGGATATCTGTAAGACTCTCGCATACTAAAACTTCCCAAACTTTTTTTTGGTTCTCATCCAAAATTGGACGTGAGTAGAAATCAATTTCCCAGATACTGCCCATGCTTTGCCGTCAAGATATGACTACACGATTTGATCGTACAAGGTAATGAAGCGATCGCGAAGTTGCAATTGCAGAATCGAGTTTACTGACTTTTCAGCAGTCACGTGCAGTAATAGCCAGCTAGTAAACGGTACGTTGTTCGTTCCAGGACTTCTGTTTGCTTTTAATCTCTGAGCCTACACTGCATTACCAATTACATGAATATTTTTTACAAAAACCCACATTTTTTTGAAAAAAAGATGTCTGAGATTGTTGTCAGTAGTTAGAAGCTCAAAGTTACAAATTCAAATTCTGCAAAAAGTTTACGCATTTGAAACGCACTTTGTACAGATTGGGAGTTGTGAAATGACAGTCATCACAGCCACACACACCTTTAGCAGTAATAATTTTGAAACCATCGAGACAGCATTTAATATTCCTCGCCGGAGAATTTGTGTCTTTCCAACAGTACCATTGCGCGTGAGAACTGCGTTTTTTACCACCGCGAACTCTAACAATGGTTGCATCAACTATGGTGGAATTGCCTCAATTGCTGTTCAACGGGTTCAAGCTAAGGGTTTTCCAGGTCAAACTATCCAAATTGAGCAGAGTCTTCCGGTGGGAGGGTAACGATTCAACTATCGAGGACTTTTGACACTTCATTATGTTAACTTCTAGGGCTTTCCCTATGAAGCAACGTCTACTACTCAGTAGACCGATGAACCAATGTCGCACTCGCTTGATCTGTTGCTAACACGATTAATTCACTAATGTTAACGTGTGGCGGACGGGTGGTGCAGAAATATACGATCTCTGCAATATCTTCGGCCGTTAGAGGTGTCATTCCTTGATAAACTTTGTTGGCTCGCTCAACATCTCCATGAAAGCGAACTTGACTAAATTCAGTTTCTACCATTCCAGGATCTACCGAAGTCACGCGCACAGGAGTGCCTAATAAATCCATTTTCATGCCTTCTGAGAGGGCTTTTACTGCGGCTTTAGTTGCACAGTAGACATTGCCACCAGGATAAGTTTGATGTCCTGCAATAGAACCAATATTAACAATATGTCCGCGTCCGCGCTCGACCATTTTGGGAGCAAGCAAGCGACTTATGTAGAGTAAACCTTTGATGTTTGTATCGATCATTTCCTCCCAATCTTGAATATCGGCTTCGTAGAATTTGTCTAAACCTCGGCTTAAGCCTGCGTTGTTAATCAAGATATCAACACCTTGCCAAGGTTCAGGAAGCGATCGCAGTGCTGATTCAACGGAGGTGCGATCGCACACATCTAATTGCAAGCAATAAACTTGAGTACCATATTGCTTTAACTCTTGGGCTAGTTCTTCTAAGCGTTCTAAACGACGGGCTACGAGGATTAATTTTGCTTTTCCTTGCGCGAATACCTTAGCACAAGCTGCTCCAATACCGCTACTTGCTCCTGTAATCAGTACAATTTGGTCTTGAATTGAAGCCATATTTTGTCAGGACGATTTTGTTAAGTTTAATTTATAACAACATTGATGCATAATTGCTTTTAAAATAGCAACTGTTGCACTCCAACACATTACGAATAAGAAAATCGCGAAATAGCTCAAGCTTGAATATATAATGGTTGATTTTCTAACACAAGACGTAGACGAAATTTGCCTTATTTAATACATCTCACTACAAACATGAAGAACTAAGCGTATCATAGTGCGATCGCTTTGTTATTACTAATATGAATTCAACATGATTTGATCCGAATGAAATTCACTCAATATTATCTAAGGCAACGACAAAGTTATTCAACTAATCTTCTACAAATTTATCGGTTGCTTCAATCAAAGCGCTGCGAATTCCAGGTTCGCTCATTGAATGTCCTGCATCAGGAACAACAATAAATTCTGCTTCTTGCCAAGCCTGGTGCAACTCCCATGCTGAAATCATAGGACAAACTACATCATAGCGTCCTTGAATAATCACAGCCGGAATGTGACGAATTCGACTGACATTAAGAAGCAATTGATCTTCAGTATCAAAAAAACCTTTATTAATGAAATAATGGCATTCAATACGCGCGAAAGCATCAGCAAAATTACTTTCACCAAACGTTTGAATCAAATTCAAATCGGGATATAATCTACTCGTACTTGCTTCCCAAATTGACCAAGCACGGGCTGCTTTCAGCCGCGTTTGTGCATCGGAACTTGTCAAGCGTTTGTAGTAAGCAACAAGCAGATTATCGCGTTCAGCTTCAGGAATTGGTTTAACAAATTCTTCCCAAGCATCAGGAAAAATATTACTCGCGCCCTCTTGATAAAACCAGTGCAACTCTTTTTGGCGTAGCAAAAAAATTCCCCGTAAAATAAGCTCTGTACAACGTTCAGGATGCGTTTGACTATAGGCTAAAGATAAAGTACTTCCCCAGCTACCACCAAAAACTGCCCAGCGTTCAATTTTTAAGTGTTCGCGTAACTTTTCAATATCACTGACTAAATCCCACGTTGTATTTTCGCGCAGTTCTGCATGGGGCGTACTTTTACCGCAACCGCGCTGATCGAACATGACAACTCGCCACTTTTCTGGATGAAAGTATTGGCGATAAAATGGCGGACACCCGCCTCCAGGTCCTCCATGAAGTAGAACAACGGGTTTACCTTGAGGATTACCTGACTCTTCGTAGTAAATCGTATGCAAGTCAGAAACTTGCAAATTTCCTTCGTTGTAGGGTGCAACGAGTGGGTAAAGTTCTCGCATGAGAATTCACTAGTTATGAAAACATTATTGATCGATCTTAAAAAAAGAGAAGCCTAGCGACTAAAGTCGCGGCTTCATGAATGAAGTCCACCTGCGCGAACTCAATTATGCTTGTGGAAACCTCTGAAGACAGGTTTTGTTTTCGTAACTTCAACTGCTAGACTTAATTATTCATGCCATCACAGGACGAAGGAGTTGTTGTAGTAACGATACGCCTTAGTCTTTTTTCATCCAACTGAACATAGCACGTAGATCTTTACCGACTTCCTCAATGGGGTGTTCGGCTTCTTGACGGCGCATTGCGATGAAGCCAGGTTTACCTGCTTGATTTTCTAGCACAAATTCACGCGCAAATTGCCCTGACTGAATTTCCTGGAGAATCTTGCGCATTTCTGCTTTGGTTTGTTCGGTAACAATCCGAGGTCCGCGCGTGTAGTCACCGTATTCAGCAGTGTTAGAAATGCTATCGCGCATTTTCGCTAAACCGCCTTCTACAATTAAGTCTACAATCAACTTAACTTCATGCAGACATTCAAAATACGCGAGTTCAGGTTGATATCCTGCTGCAACTAGGGTTTCAAATCCGGCTTTAATTAAGGCACTCAAGCCACCACAAAGAACCGCTTGTTCGCCGAATAAATCGGTTTCTGTTTCTTCACGGAAAGTTGTTTCGAGAATACCGCCGCGAGTTCCACCGATACCTTTGGCGTATGCCATTGCGCGATCGCGTGCTTGACCACTTGCATCTTGATACACTGCAAATAATGCTGGTACGCCTTGTCCTTGTTCGTATGTCCGCCGCACTAAGTGTCCTGGTCCTTTGGGGGCGATCATCACCACATCTACATTGGTGGGTGGTACAACTTGACCAAAGTGAATGTTGAATCCGTGTGCGAAAGCAAGAACTTTACCTTCGCTGAGATTTGGTTCAATTTCGTCTTTGTAGACACTTTTTTGCACTTCATCAGGTAGCAGAATCATAATAAAGTCTGCGGCTGCGGCTGCATCACTCACCGAATGAACTTTCAACCCTGCGGCTTCGGCTTTTGCTGCTGACTTGCTACCTGGATACAGCCCAACGATGACATTCATGCCACTGTCTTTCAAATTTAAGGCATGGGCATGACCCTGAGAACCATAGCCGATAATGGCAATTGTTTTTTGTGCTAAAAGATCTAAATTGGCATCAGTGTCATAATACATCCGAGCCATAGGGGCAACTCCTTCGGTCAAGTGTCTAATTACTGCAAATTTTTAATCTTACCCCAAAATTGACAGCCAAACTCCGATTGGTAACAACTCTATAAATGACTTGCTACTGCGCAGTGTAACCGCCATCAATAACTAATTCTGCACCTGTGACAAATTTAGATTCATCCGAAGCTAGGTAAAGGATACCATAAGCAATATCATCGGGATCGCCCATATGTCCAATCGGATGCAGACTGTCTAACTTTTGGCGTACAGCTTCCGGCTCGCCTTGTTGCTGAATAAATGACTCTACCATTGGTGTCCAGATAAAACCAGGATGCACCGAATTGACGCGAATGTGATTTTTGGCATATAGCAAGGCATCAGTTTTACTCATTAGCCGTACTGCGCCTTTGGAAGCATGGTATGGTGGACTATCTGCCGCACCAACTAGCCCATAAATTGAAGATAAGTTGATAATACTGCCGCCACCTGCATCAATCATCGCGGGAATTGCATGTTTTGTGCAGAAGAATACGCCATTGACGTTAATCGCCATTAAAGAATTCCATTCTTTTTCTGTAATTTCGTGCGTCGGTTTATTGACTCCCGAAATTCCAGCATTGTTCACTAAAACATCTATTTTTCCCCATTTTTGGCGAACTTCCGTAAACACTTTTTCGACTTCGGCTTCTTGAGAAACGTCAAGATGCCAATATGCAGCTTCGCCACCGTTGTTTGTGATGTTTTCTACAAGGGTTTTACCTTCTTTGTCTAAGATATCTGTGACTGCAACTTTGGCACCTTCTTTTGCTAGCAAAATGCAAGTAGCTTTTCCAATACCGGCTGCGCCACCAGTGACGATAATAACTTCGTCTTTGACTCGATTCATGATAGATGCTCCTGATTGTGAACTATTGTGAGTGGAGTTTTTTGCAGAGAACGCAGAGGAATAGAGTTAGGAGAGATATTTTAGAAACAATTTAGTAGGATGGTTGCATCACTTGGAAATTCCTAGAAATTCAGCCTGTTCAAGTGTGGCTTGGAAGAATTCAGAATATTGCGTACTGAAGTCGTAGCCTAGAATGACTTGTGATGGAATGGTATAACCGTTGAAGGTGCGTTCTGCTAAAAATTCTCCACCCATAGGAATGTAAGTCCAATCCTTTTCTTTAGCAAGGTCGCTCCAACGAGGGAAAGAAAGCTTTATGAGTTTACCGTCTGCGTTGATTGTTAGAGTGAGCGTGACAGGTTCGCCATCTACTTTTAAACTCGCTTGAATTGTATTTTCGTCAAGTGCTTGCCAATTTACACCATTTTGCGGAAGTAAGGCGGAAGGTAGCCAGATATACTCTGCGACTAATCGCCCGATGCTTGAGCGCGTGATGTTGGCGTTACTAGCATCGACTATGGGTAAAAGTCCCCACAGCGAAAATTGCACTTTACCTGTACCATCAACACAAGAATCGGCTCCTTGAAATTGCATTAAACCGCGACCTATTTTTGCTTGCCAGATAAAGCCTTTTACTGAAATAATTTCTCTAGCTCGCATAGGAAGCCAAGGTCGATCTTGCCCCATTCTCAAGCTACCACTCATTTCTAGACGCACCGCAGTTGCTAGCGCAGTTCCTGGGGTTATAGCGTGTAAAAAGTAGCGCTGTACAGGCGCAGGTAATGTTGCGATCGCATCTTGAGTAAACTCACTCTCTGGCTGAGTTTCTAGCTGTCGCCACGCATAATTTAGCTGTTGTTGTCGTCTTTGTTGTAAACTTGCGAGAACAATGAAGGCGATCGCTACCAATGCACCAATACTCAAAAAAACCGTCGTTAGCATCTTCCTTGCCTTGTTGATGGTTTGAGTCCTTGAAAGTTTTTGTCACCATCTCTGCATACTTACCAAGTTAGGGAAACATCGTGAGGAACTTGTGAGGCAAAGATACAAACGACTGTGAAAATCTATCTATTGATGAGTTCTCGCATTCTTGAATTTGCGCTACGGTCACAGGTAAAGACTTTTGCCGCTGTAGTTCTATGGATACTAACCCCCAATCCCAACCACCGTTTCATGAAACTAATGAGGACACACCTGAAATCGGTGGTGGGCTACCTGTGATTGAGTATTGGGCAAAGCATACGCTATCGCCAGAAGGTCCAAAGCTGTGGAAAACGCTATTTCATCATAGTGCTTGTTTATCTTGTTCTTGGGGTACAGGCGGGCAAAAGGGAGGATTTACGAACGAGGTTGGCGAAAAGTTGCAACGTTGCATGAAAAGCGTTGAAGCAATCTCCGCCGAAATTCAGCCCCCAGTACCAAAACATTTCTTTGAAACGCATTCAATTGCCGAACTGCAACAATTATCTTCGTTAGAAGCCGATCGCTTAGGGAGATTGAGTTTTCCAGTGATTCTCCGCGCAGGAAGTTCGCACTACGATCGCATTTCTTGGGAAGAGATTTATGAAATCGCCACTACCGCATTTCAGAAACCACCCGAACGCGTTGCATCTTATAGTTCGGGACGTGGTTCTAATGAAGCAGCATTTTTACTACAACTGATGCTGCGAACGCTTGGTTCTAATAATCTTGCCGATTGTTCAGATTTGTGTCATGCACCTTCTACAACCGCACTCAAAGCGATGTTTGGCACAAATACTTCGATTGTCAGCTTAGAAAGCTTGAAACAAGCAGATTGTGTGGTACTAGCAGGTGCGAATTCTGCGTATAATCATCCTCGCTTGATGAATGAGTTAATCAAGATACGCGATCGCGGCGGTAAAGTTATTGTCATTAATCCGGTGATGGAAATCGGGTTAGTGAAATTTGGTTCGCCAGCATTTCCTGTCAAATCGTTGATTCCTGGTTCGGAAATTGCTTCGCTGTATCTCCAGCCAATTCCTGGTAGTGATGTCGCATTGTTTATTGGTATCCAAAAAGCATTAATTGAAAAAGGATATATTGACCAAGCGTTTTTGCAAGCACATACTGAAGGATGGGAAGCCGTCGTAGAAGACGCGCGATCGCTTTCTTGGGAAACTCTTACTGCTACCTGTGGCGTCTCGCAATCAGAAATTGAAACAGCCGCAACCATTATTGGTACATCTAAAAATGTCGTCTTTGGGTGGGCAATGGGTATTACGCAACATACCAACGGCGTTGATAATGTTTATAGCATTGCAAATACGGCATTAATTAGCGGTCAAATTGGCAAAATGGGAGCCGGAGTTATGCCTGTACGCGGACATTCTAACGTGCAGGGCTTTGGTTCTATGGGTGTAACGGTCAAACTCAAAGAAGAAATTAAGCAGGCGTTAGAACAACTTTTAGGGCGATCGCTCAATTTACCAAAAGGCTATCACACCCGCGATCTTATCGAAGCCGCAGACGCAGGTAAGGTAGACAGTCTCATTTGTGTTGGCGGGAATCTTTACGGTGCCAATCCTGACTCGACACAAGCAAAACGCGCGTTAGGCAACATCGACACCATAATTTATCTGGCGACTAAACCGAATATCGGACACTTTCACGGACTCGCAAAAACAAATACGATTATTATCCCTGTTCTCAATCGCTTTGAAAACCCACACAAAACAACAGTTGAATCAGGTAATAACTTCGTACGACTCAACGACGAAGGTAAAACGCATTTAAAAAATGCCGATCTCATTTCAGAAGTAGAGTTTTTAACCGAACTCGCGCATCGCTTACTCGGAGAATACCCTGTCGAGTGGCGCAAGATGCAAGATACGCGCTATGTACGGCAACTCATTGCTAAAACTATTCCAGGGTACGAAAAAATTGCCACTATCGATGATACCAGGGAAGAATTCACGATTTCCGGGCGGATTGTCACCGAACCTCGCTTCAAAACTCCCTCAGGAAAGGCAAAAATGTTCGCAACGCCGCTGCCTCATCTTACCCTACCTAAACCGCAAGATTTTGGCGTTGAATCGGATAATTGTCTCGTTCTCGCGTTGATGACAGGGCGCAGCTACTCGCAACACAATACCGTTGTTTACAAAATTGGCGATCGCTATCGCGGAATGCCTCATCGCTACTGCATTTTGATGAATCGCATCGACGCTGAGAAAATAAATTTGGCACAAGGCGATCGCGTTACTGTACAAGGTGACGCAGGTAAATTAGACAACATAGAAGTCATTTACGGTGCAGTTCGAGAAGGCGCTGCATTGATGTTTTATCCTGAAGTGAACGTTATTTTTAAGGCAAAAACCGAAACGCGTTCTGGTACACCTGCTTACAAGCGAGTGCCAGTCGTTGTTTATGCCCATTCGGAGCGAAATAAGTAATACTGCCTACATATTTTGGCTACTTTGTCAACCCTTGCTCGTCCGAATGATAGATGTGCGATCGTACAGAAGAATCTAGGATAGAAGTAATAGTGGTAGCATCTATAGCTTGGTGGTTATCTAACGCAGTATGAATAAACTTTTGAATAACAGACTTTACTTGTGGATAGGTGTTATTTCCTTTCTCGTGCTGTATTGGGTTGCAGCTAATGTGTTTTTGTAAATAGCTGTATAAAACCTAACTTCATAGGTTTCTTTTACAGAATATTGTTTGTCTAGTCCACGCAAGTGGACTTTGTTGATTAAGCTGTGACTTCAATTGCCAAGCTAGTCCAAAGCACAAATTTTTTCTATTCTTCAACTAAAGCACCACCACAACTCGAACCAGATCCTGCTGTACAACCATAACAATAAGGTGCTGTTTGAATTTCATCAATTACATCCAGAGTTCCAGCTTCAAGGAGTTTAGTAATATTTAGCACTTCACCGTTACGAGTTTTCGCAGGCAAATTCATCATTTGATTAAAATCACAATCATAAATATTTCCTAAATAATCTACTGATAGTTCACTACGACACATTAAATGCTCTACAGTACTTGCATTAAAATTATTTTCTAAAAACTTCAAATAAGGGCTGTAAAGTTTTTGACGTTGTAGATACCCAGCAGTTCTTCCTACAGGTAAATTTGCGATCGTAAAGAGGTGGTTAAATACAATTCCAAAATGTTCTTGCAAGAACATTTTATAAGTTTGTTCTAGCTTACCCTGGTCTGGAGGGAGAGAAAATTTCTCTTCACTTGCAGGTAATTGAGGATTAAAGACTAGATCTAAAATGAAATTTGGCTCTTTACCATAACCTAATTGATTGAGCCACTGTAAAGCCCGAATTGAGGCATCAAAAACGCCGGAACCGCGCATTCTATCAACATTATCAGATAGATAACAAGGCAGCGATGCGACAACATGAAGTTGATTTTGAGCAAAAAACTCTGGTAAATCTGCAAACCCTGGCTCAAAATAAATCACTAAATTAGAACGAACAATAACTTCTTTTCCTGTGCTTCTTGCAGCTTGCACTAACGGTTTAAATCCATAATTCATCTCCGGTGCGCCACCAGTCAGATCGACAATTTCAATCTCAGGAAAATTTTGAATAACTTGAATTAATTGTTCGCACACTTCAGAAGAAAGTTCTTCAGTACGTTTTGGTCCTGCTTCGACATGGCAATGCGTACAAGCTAAGTTACATCGCTTACCTAAATTAATTTGTAAAACTTTGATTTTGCTTTTAGTTAAAGGCGAGCAAAGCTTTGATTTGAAAGGTGTTATTGTTGATAGAGTATGGGTCATGATTGCGTGAAAATATTATGAATAGCTTAGCGACTAAAGTCGCAGCTTAACAAACTAAGCCCACCTTCGTGGGCTAAATAACAATAAAAGCTGCGTTAACAGCAGCCACCGCCAATATAATGCCAAGTAGATTCGGTAATCATAACTTCTTGTTGTAGCAACAAGCCGAGTTTGGCTGCGGTTTTATCACAGACAACGGCTGGTACTCCACGTTGGAGAACATGACCATTAGCGTCATCAAAATATTCTTCTTTGCCGTAATATATAGCAGTTTTGCCTGTAAAAATACACGCTCCATCTTCCGGAATTGGTACTTTAAAAGCGACAGAATCGAGACTTTCTAGAAGTAAATTTGCTTCTAAATTGTAAGTATCGCAATCTAATAGTCGATAAGGACGACGCGCCCGAATTTCCACTTGACCAAAGCCAGCATCAACGATTTTTTCGATATACTGTTCGTAGGTAAGCGCGCCTGATAAGCACATGGCACGCAGTCGCTCGTCTTGTTGAAGATGCGCAGGAATAGGACGAGTAGCGATCGGGTCACTCATTTGCAATTTTCCACCAGGTTTTAACACTCGGAAGGCTTCTTTGAGTGCCTGTGAAAGATCGTCTGGTGCAAAAATATTAAATAAACAATTTTGGGCAACGACATCAACTGAGGCATCCGCAACGGGTAAGCTAAACGCATCACCTTCGCGGATTTCGACAAAGCTAGGGTCAAACCAAGGGTTTTGTTGTGCAGCAATTTCTAAATTCCGCGCCGCAGCCAAACGCATCGCTGCAACAGGTTCTACTGCAATCACACCACCAGGACGACGCGAGAAATAAGCAAACTGTAACGCTTCTAAGCCACCGCCCACACCAACATAGAGTACCGTTGGTTGATTGACGAGTTCAGCTGGATGAACTGTAGTTCCACAACCATAGTTCATCTCTTGCATTTGTGAGGGAATCTTGAGTCCAGGAAATTGCAAAGGACTGCTTTGAACGCAACAAAGTCCAACTTCGGGTGTTTCGGCAACTTCACTGTAAAATTGTGCAGCGGTTTCTAAATAGCTCATTCACTTTCAACTGTTCCAGCGTTTTAATTCTAGCGAGGACAGCTTAGATGAGATCTATAATTACTGAAGAAAGGCAGAAGGTAGACTTTGTGCTTGCAGATTCCCAAATTATATTGATGAAAAGCAAAAATAAATGAGTAAAGATGTGTTTCGCGATATGCAGCGCTAGAAATACATTGTTATTTGTGAGGAGAGATAATTGCCTTCTGCTTCCTTGTCGATCGCTCTTTGACTTAATCTGAATCTTCACTCCAAGTCCGCAACTGTAAATAAACTAAGACGAGTGCGACTGCTAGAAGAACCGTAGCCGCAGCAGCAGCGTAACCAAAATCAAATTGCGCAAATGCTTCTTGGTAAATATAGTAAACTAATAAATTAGTCGAATTTAAAGGACCTCCTCCTGTTACGACATAAACTTGCTCGAAACTGCGTAGCGTAAATATTGCGGTTGTAATTGTTGCGAATATCAGAGTTGGTCGCAATCCTGGTAAGGTAATATGCCAAAACTGTTGCCAAGCATTAGCCCCATCAATTTCGGCGGCTTCATAGCGACTTGGTGGAATGGCTTGCAACCCAGCAAGGAAGACGACCATATTGAAACCTAATTGCTTCCAAATGCTGAGTAAAATCAAAACGGGCATTGCCCAAGTGGTGCTTCCTAGCCACGGAATCGGTTCGATGCCAAAAAAACTTAAAAATGCATTTACAGGACCGTCGGTTTGAAATAACCAGCGAAAGCCTAAGCCTGCTGCCACTAAAGAGGTAATTGAGGGCAGAAAATAGGCGCTACGGAAGAAATCGCGCCAGATAACAGCACGGTTTAAAAGTACGGCTAGTCCTAAAGGTATGATTAAACTAGGAATTACTGTGGCAACGGTAAAATATGCTGTATTTCCTAGAACTTGCCAAAAATCGGGATTGAGAATTAAGCGCAAGTAGTTTCTCAATCCAACCCAGCGAATTCCTGCTGAGGTAAAACTACCCGCAGTAAAGCTAAGATAAAACAAATAGGCGATTGGGTATAGCAGAAATATTCCTAAAATAATCGCTGCTGGAGCAAGAAAAACCCACGCGGCGATCGCATCATTATCCAACCACGATTTACTATATCGAGGAGTATCTTTCTTATTACCCCACATTCGATGTCCAGTAATTTAGATCTATTTAGCCTTGATTCTACTCTGAGTCTAGTTTCTCCCTCGGTATCACTACGCGACATAACAATCGAAGTTCCCTTAAGACTAGGAATTCTCGCCTCTGGAAATGGTAGTAATTTTGCCGCCGTTGCAGATGCGATCGCGCAAGGAAACCTGAATGCTCAAATACAAGTTCTGATTTACAATAACCCAGATGCTAAAGCTGCTGTACGCGCTCAAAATCGAGGGATTCCTGCAAAATTATTAAATCACCGCGATTTTGCCTCCAGAGAAGACTTAGACGCCCAAATCGTCAAGACTTTATGCGAATATAATGTTGAATGGGTAATTATGGCAGGTTGGATGCGCATTGTCACCCCAATTTTGATTAATGCTTTTCCCAATCGAATTGTGAACATTCACCCCAGTTTACTGCCTAGCTTTAAAGGTGTTCGCGCCGTTGAGCAAGCATTAGCCGCAAAAGTCAAAATTTCAGGATGCACCGCGCACTTTGTCAGTCTGGAAGTCGATAGTGGTACGATTTTACTTCAAGCTGCCGTGCCAGTTTTACCTGACGATACCCCAGAAACGCTGCACGCACGCATTCAAGTTCAAGAACACCGCATCTTACCACAGGCGATCGCCCTCGCTGCATCTCAATTTTAGGGCGCTACTTAAAAACTTACGCAATCATCAATCGCAATTTTCAAGCCTTTGCACGCTGTTGTTTTAAATAAGCAAAGACTGATTTATCTCCGATATCTGGAGGAATCGGCTGTACGACTTTACGCAAAGCAAATACCATAAACAATACTGCCCAAACTGCTAGCATTGCTTTTTCCCATTGCATTGGCAAAACTTGTAATAAATGCCCTAATAACAAAATGGGGACTAACGGGGTGAGAATTTTTGTTTCTAAACGATCAAAGCAAAACGCTTCTTTAAAGTAAATTCCTGTCAAAGCAGCAAAGACAAAACCAACACCGAATAAGGTTGTTGGGCGATCGTAAATCGTGACTGCTAAAGGTGCAGTACTATTAACTGCAAAAACGATTGCTGACAATGTACCAATTGTCCAAAAAACTTGTAGTACTCGATGAAGTACGGTTAAATAAATATGAATTGTCAACAAGCTAACGCCTAGTGCAACGCAAAAACAAGCAAATAAAGGAGTTAGTATTTGCAAATTTCCTGCACTGGGATTGAGCAATACTAAAGCACTACCAAGCGCAAAACTCAACGCAGCTATCATTAAACCTGCGCGATAAACAATAACTCCAGTGCGATCGCTATTAGTAATGGTGAATTCACCAAATTGACCTTGGTAAACGATTGCTTCAGAGCTGGTTTGTTCCAACATACACAATCAACCGTGATATCGTTCAATTCCACCCTAACTCAAAATAATACTTGAACAGGATCTAAATACTCTAACTGTAACTGCGATCGCGCATCACCACAATTAACCGCAATTTCTACCCAACCGTGGCTACCCACAAGGGCGATGGTGCTTCCGATTGGGCGATCGCTGTATGTCTCGCATCCTGGTATTTCTCCTCCTCGCGCGACAACAATCCATCGTTTACCAGTAACGTAATTGCCAGGAATATTTGTTACTAAATTACCAAAACCATCGATATATTGAATACAACCCTCTATTCTAGTGTCTGTGAGTGTAGGACTCGGCAAGTTTAGCTCTGCTAAAGATGGCACATCAATTTCGTTTCCCAAATCCTGAAGCGCAACTCCACTAGCAAGATGCGCGGCGACAGGTGCAAAAATATCTCTACCATGAAACGTTGCACTACTTTGTTCAACCCGCCAGTAGCGGGGATGTGTTAACTCGACAGCCCTAATTGCGGGAGATTGACTTAATACACCGCTGAATATTCCATTGTCAGGTCCAACTAAAAACCCTGACGCAAATTCTACGGCGATCGCGCGTCTTGTACTACCCACACCTGGATCGACGACTGCAAGATAAATTGTGCCATCAGGAAAGTAAGGATAAGCATTCATTAAGCAAAACCGCGCTGCAGCGATATTCTGCGGAGGGATTTGATGCGTTAGATCGATAATATTAATCTGAGGATTAATTTGAGCTATAACTCCCTTCATGACGCCTACGTACACGTCACTTAGCCCAAAATCCGTTAGTATAGCGATTGGTGCTTTGCACATTTTTTTGTATTCATTAAAGCTAGATTATTAATATTCTTTTCATTATCATCAAATTTTATCTTGAGAAATCTGCTTTGACTTTTTTGGCTAGGACTTTGTAAGAATACACTTTCTTAAGAATCTAATTTTATTGGTCTGGTAACTCAATATAAACTAGTAATAATTGCAAAGGTTTGTCCTAATAACTATTAGGCATCTTCCTAACGAATCTTCGACAACACTCGTTGCTCCTGATAAAGTTAGCTAACTAAATCCCAAATATTAAATTGTGGCAATCATCCTAAATAAACTCTAATCGCATACAAAGTATGAGTGATTAATACGATGCATACTTTTGCGGCAAAATCATAAAAAACTGAATTTCCTAATGAAATAAAAGCTAAAAATAAACTCTAGCTTATCCAATGACTATATGTTTGCAATAGATATTTCAGTTGTTCTGTTAAATTTGCAAGTATTATCAATTTTTTTAGCTGCTTCTTGTTATTTAATAAAAGAGTAAAGATAGAGATTTTTTTGTTCTAGCTTATAAATACAAAAATGTCTAATCGCTGATGAAGTCTATATTTAGCTATTAGCAAGAATAATTTAATATGAAAACTTTCAGCTCAAGAATGATTGCGTTCGTTCTTTAAGTTTGTGAATTTTTGTGCGATCGCGCTACGCACAACAATGTTCTTTGTAAGACCAAAAAGGGATGTTGCCTGTGACATCCCTTGTATTATGTGTATTATGCTATATACGCTATTGCTTAGTTTTGAGCTACTAAGTAAAAGTTCTTTGCTTTAGTTAAAGTAATTGATTTCAGCTTCAAGTTGACGGATGAGCTGTTCGTTACCTTGGGCTTTTGCAACTTCTAAACGATGCTGCAAGCTTCTTTGAATATTCATACGGTGGGCTTCTGCAGCTTGTTTGGCGGCTTGTTGTTTTCTGTTCATAGTGATTCGCTTACTCGATAATTTATGCCATGATATTCTAACAAAGCCTAAAATCAGTAACAACTGCTACAGAATAATTTTATATTTCTTTTCAAAAACCTGCCCTAAGGAGTAACTTCCAGTAAAAAGGGCATTCACTGGAATGCCCCAAATGCAATGAAAATTCTCGGCAAGATTCTGTATGAACTCAGAACGCGAGTTTAGATTACATCTTGCCTTTTTGCATGACTTCCTGCAGGTGTTGGCGAATCTCCTGTGCGTGATCTAGATCCGCTTGACGTAGCTTTTGAAATAACTCGACACAGGGCTGCGATTGCATTTGCTGCGCGTCTTGAATGTAAGTTTCGTAAGCTTTAACAGCTTCTGCTTTGTTTTGTAAAGCCGTCAGTAGGTCGTACTCTAGGTTACTTAAAGCTCTGTTATTTCCATTATCTGCCATAAATCAATACACCCTCCTAAACATTGCTACCTAACGTTGTACTGACAACTCAACAAGGAATCATCTGCCTAAAAGAGTATGACTCGAAGACTAAAAATGTTCTACTTTCTGTGGCTCAAGCATCGAGTGCGTGCTGTTTAAGATCTTGTAGCGTGACAAAATCAAGCGCCGCCTCGTGTGTTGCAGCTAAAATGACAGGGGGGGCGACACCAGCCTCAAGGGCTTCTTTCCAGCGGGAAGCACACAAACACCAGCGATCGCCGTCTTTTAGTCCTGGAAAATTAGACATTGGTCTTGGCGTACTCAAATCATTCCCTCGCGCGCGAGTAAACGATAAAAACTCCTCAGTCACTTGCGCGCAAACAACGTGCGTACCAACGTCTTGTGGACCTGTCTCACACACTCCATTCCGGTAAAATCCGGTCATCGGAGAGGTACAACAAGTTTCTAATTCTTCGCCAAGTACGTTCCGACTCACTTAAGTTATCTCCCTTGCACTTAAGAACTCAAAAATGGTAGTACGACTTCTGCCACTTCAGCGGCATACTCTTCATGTAAGCCGAGAGTTCCAGGCAGTTTGCGTGTTTGAATTTCAGGAATGGAAGCGATCGCTTCCATTTCAGCCGTTGATGCAGGTGGTGCTTGCTGACCGATGATGACCATAATAGGCAGCGACACTTGAAATAATCGTAAGAAATCTGCACGATTTGTTACAGGATCGAGCGCACCCGTCACAAATGCTGCTGGTGCAAATCTCGCGCCTGGCTGCTGCGTAATTTCTCGCTTTTGAGCAATAAATTCTGGGGTTAAGCGGGCTTTATCGACATAGACATGTCTACCATACATCAAACGCAGAAACGCTGGAGTTGTATTGGCTTGATAAAGCGCTTGACCGACAAGCGGCGATCGCACTAATCCACGCACCATTCTTGCTACTGACTTACTTGCGCCCATCACCGTTAATGGACCGCGCCAAGTAGGTGCCACTAAAACTATGCGCGAGAACACTCCAGGTTGTTGCGCTAATTGCATAACATAACCTGCGGCGTGACCTGCAGCAATAACTGCAATAGGAGTAGAAAAAGTATCGCGGACAAAATCTTGTAGTAACTGGTGATAAATTGCAGGTTGGTAATCTAGCGGTGGGCGATCCGACTGTCCAAATCCCAACCAATCAAGCGCGATGACTTGATACTGAGCCGCCAGTTTTTCTGCCAAACCGCGCATTTCTGCCCGTGTAGAAACAGTGCTAAAAGCTGGCAAGAGTAGCACTAAAGCGCCTTCACCTCTCGTTTCATAGGCAACTGCGAAGGTTTGCCCTTGCCATGTCCAGTGATATTTTTGCACAGTACCACCGATATCTTGCCCCGCAGCAGTGGAACGAGTCGCTGGGGTTTGAGTAAGTGCTGACATAATTTTTGCTAACGCCAATCATTAACAGGCGCGGACTTCACAATACAGATTATATATCTTCAGAACCTCCCCAAACCCCCTCCAAAAAAGTGGCTACTTAGTTTATGCAGCAGTGATTGTTCGGGGTAGCTGTTATACCGTTTCACCAACTGAGAACTACAATTAATTTTTCCTGAAGCACCTCTGCGCCCGAAGCTGCTTATTTGTAGCAACTTCAAAGTGAAACAGTATCACTTAAGTCCTGTTTAAATTGAAGTTAAAAGCTAGTAGTTAATGACAGTGGATATTGATTCTCTTTTGCAACCTTTTCAGCGTTTTGGCGTTCACCTGGGATTAGAACGCATCGAGCAATTATTGGCAAATCTTGGTAATCCGCAGCAGCGAGTACCAATCATTCATGTTGCTGGAACGAATGGGAAAGGTTCGGTGTGTGCTTATTTGTCTTCGGTATTGACTCAGGCGGGTTATCGCGTAGGGCGTTATACGTCTCCCCATCTTGTTGATTGGACTGAACGAATTTGTATTAATGAAAAGCCAATTACGCGCGAAGAGTTAGCAAAATTGTTGCTAAAAGTGCAAAACGCGATCGCACTACAGCAAGAGTCGCCTACGCAGTTTGAAGTTTTTACGGCGGCGGCTTGGTTATATTTTGTCGAACAGCAGGTAGACATCGCTGTAATCGAGGTGGGATTGGGAGGGCGCTTGGATGCAACGAATGTTTGTCCGACGCCGCTTGTGAGTATTATTACTTCGATTAGTCGCGAACATTGGCAACAATTAGGACCCACCTTAGCAGATATTGCGCGGGAAAAGGCGGGAATTTTGAAGCCTGGATGTGCGGCGGTTGTGGGACCTTTACCACCAGAGGCGAAAGCAGTGGTACAACAGCGGATTCAGGAGTTAGAGTGCGCGGCTGTATGGGTAGAAAAGGCTTTAGAGGTACAAACGACAGAGCAGAGATGGGCGGAGTATGAGGGTATTAAGTATCCTTTACCGTTGTTGGGAGAGTTTCAGTTGGTCAATTCAGCATTGGCGATCGCTGCTATACAAATCTTGCGAAAAAAAGGGTGGAAGATATCGCTAGAAGCAATTGTAGAAGGAATGGCAAAAACACAGTGGTTGGGACGAGTGCAGTGGTGCACTTGGCAAGGTCGTGAGTTGCTGATTGATGGGGCGCATAATCCGGCGGCGGCGCAAGTGTTACGGCAATACGTGGATACTCTCGACGTTGCTTCAGTGACGTGGGTGATGGGGATGCTTTCGACGAAGGATCATGACGATATTTTTAAGGCTTTGTTGCGATCGCATGACCGTTTATTTTTAGTTCCTGTCCCCGACCATAGTTCGGCTGATCCTGAACAATTGGCACTACTTGCACAAAAAATCTGTCCTCAATTATCTGAGTGTTCTACTTATTTAAATGTAGAAACTGCACTAAAAAACGCGATCGCCATATCCGATAATCTCATTGTGCTATGTGGTTCGCTGTATCTCGTCGGTTATTTTCTCAGTTCACACTTCCACTAATCACTAACCACTCACCCCTGTTAAAATCCAGTTAATTTTTAGTTAATCTTCCATAGTAAATTTTATGAGTCATGATGTCTTAGACGTTCGAAATCTGCATATTGAATTTTTGGGTGATGAAAAACAAGTTAAGGCTGTCGACGGAATTTCGTTTCAGGTACAACGCGGTCAAACGCTAGGAATTGTTGGCGAGTCAGGATCGGGTAAATCTGTCACTTCTTTAGCAGTTATGGGGTTGATTCCGTCGCCAGGAGTAATTACCAATGGTGAAGTTTGGTTCTGCGATCGCGAGCGTGATAGCGAACCCGTTAATTTACTCGACCTGCCGCCCGAACAAATGCAAAAATACCGAGGCGGACAAATTGCGATGATTTTCCAAGAGCCGATGAGTTCGCTTAACCCAGTTTATACGATTGGATTTCAGTTAAAAGAAGCGATTCGGCAGCACCAAAATATTTCCCAAAAAGAAGCAAGAAGACAGGCGATCGCGCGGTTGCAGGAAGTGAAATTACTGCCAAGTGATGAGGAGTTACGTCAGCAGTACGCCGAGACAAGACAGAGTCATCAAAGCGATCCGCGTCAGCGCGAGTTTTTTGTGCAGCAGCAAAAGCAAGCAATTCTCGATCGCTATCCCCACGAACTCTCTGGCGGTCAACTACAGCGCGTGATGATTGCCATGGCGATTTCGTGTGACCCCGCATTATTAATCGCCGACGAACCAACAACCGCACTAGATGTGACTGTACAAGCGACAATTTTAGACTTGCTGCGCGAATTGCGCGATCGCCGTCAGATGTCGATGATGTTTATTACGCACGACTTGGGAATTATCGCCGAAATTGCCGACTCAGTGGCGGTGATGTACCGAGGCAAAATTGTTGAATATGGTTCGGTTGAACAAATTTTTACGCATCCACAACACCCATATACTAAAGGTTTACTCGCGTGTCGTCCGAGTTTAGAAAGGCGATCGCAGTATCTTTTAACAGTTTCAGACTTTATGAGTGTCGGGTTAACGCGCGCGGGTGAAGTCGAAATTCAAGCTAAAGAACCTACTTATCCACCCCAAGTGAGTGATGAAGCCCTCATGCAACGCCTGAGAAACTTACAACAACAATCGCCACTTCTCCAAGTTCGCAACTTACAAGTAGGCTTTCCGATCCGTAACGCATTTGGTCAAACTAAACGCTACTTTCTTGCTGTTAATGGCGTTTCCTTTGAAGTTTACCCTGGTGAAACTTTAGGACTGGTAGGCGAGTCAGGTTGTGGTAAAACAACGCTGGGTCGTACTTTATTACGACTCGTTGAACCCATTGGCGGACAAGTTTTCTTTGAAGGACGCGACGTGACAAACCTCAAAGGTCGTCCTTTACAACAACTCCGGCGCGAGATGCAAATTATTTTTCAAAATCCCTTCAGTTCGCTCGATCCGCGCATGAAAATTGGTGATGCAGTGATGGAACCACTCGTCATTCATGCTGCAGGTCAATCGCCTCGTCAACGCCGCGATCGCGCCGCTTATTTATTAGAACGTGTAGGCATCGACCCGAAACAAATGAACCGCTATCCGCATCAATTTTCTGGCGGTCAACGTCAACGCATTTGCATTGCCAGAGCACTTGCACTCAATCCTAAGTTTATTATTTGCGATGAATCGGTGTCATCGCTCGATGTCTCAGTACAAGCGCAAGTTTTGAATTTGTTGAAAGAACTGCAAGCCGAGTTTAACCTGACGTATATTTTTATTTCGCATGACTTAAGCGTTGTCAAGTTTATGAGCGATCGCATCTTAGTCATGAATCGCGGACAAATCGTCGAGCAAGGCGCCGCCGAAGAAATTTACCGCGATCCAAAAGAAGAATATACGCGATCGCTGATTGCTTCAATCCCAACAGGAAGGCACAATCGAATTGCTTTGCGCCCTACGTTAAATCGGGTAATCGGTAATGGGTAATGGTTTATTACTGACTATCGTGATTATCCCCGTTCCCAATCGCCAATTACCAGTTATCAGTTTTCAGATGATATTTAGTTTCACAGACTACTTACAATTAAAAATAAAAAAGAATTCATTTCGACTAGACTCAAAACACTAGACGTAATACAATCCTGCACGACTAGACATCTTCATTTCGGCTGGACAAGAATTTATTGCTCGTTGGGGAGTGAAAGGCGTGGCTTTTTTAGGTTTCTTTAATCGGTTCTCGTTATCAAAAGATATGGGTATTGACCTTGGTACTGCCAATACCCTGGTATATGTGTCTGGTAAAGGTATTGTTTTACAAGAACCTTCGGTGATTGCAATCGACAAAAATGGCAAAATGCCACCAGCCGTAGGTGAAGAAGCTAAACGCATGATGGGTCGCACGCCTGGAAACGTTACTGTCACGCGTCCTTTACGTGACGGAGTGATTGCTGATTTTGATACTGCTGAACTCATGCTCAAGCATTTTATCCAACGCGTACACGAAGGTCGCATTGTCTCCCCGCGCATGGTAATTGGTATTCCTACAGGTGTGACAGGTGTCGAACGACGCGCGCTGATGGATGCTGCAACGCAAGCTGGTGCAAGAGATGTGTTTTTGATTGAAGAACCCGTAGCCGCTGCGATTGGGGCGGGAATTCCTGTCACCGAAGCCGTTGGAAATATGATTATCGATATTGGTGGCGGGACAACAGAAGTCGCAGTGCTGAGTCTTTTTGGCACGGTTGTGAGTGAATCAGTACGCGTTGCAGGCGATGAACTCAATGAGGCGATCGTGCAGTACATGAAGAAAATTTACAACTTGGTCATTGGCGAACGTACCGCTGAGGAAATTAAAATTCGCATTGGTTCGGCATATCCTACACGTAATGATGAAGAAAACGTCATGGAAGTGCGCGGGTTGCACTTGCTATCCGGTTTACCTCGGACTGTGACGATCAAAGAACCAGAAATTCGCGAAAGCATGATCGAACCGCTGTCTACGATTATTGAAGCAGTAAAACGAACGCTCGAACGCACCCCGCCCGAACTTGCTGCTGATATTGTCGATCGTGGCATTGTCCTTGCAGGAGGCGGAGCGTTACTCAAAGGGATAGATACGTTAATTAGTCACGAAACAGGAATTCCTACTCATATTGCCGCAGATCCCCTTAGCTGCGTTGTATTGGGAACCGGTCGAGTTTTAGAGAAATTTAAACAAATGGAACCTGTATTTAGCGCGCGATCGCGTACGATTTAAATTAAAGGGGTCAGAGGTCAGAGCTCAGGGAATTTCCCTAATACTAAATTTGATAATCTTCTTGATCGCACTTTGTTGATTTGTGCAATACCTATGAGAAGAAATATCATAAGGTTAAGGGACAGGATTTGCCAATAACCCTGACCGCTCCTACATTGCGACAGCAAGGATGATTGCAACACAAATGCAAAATTTGCCCCTTGATCTGACCCTAACCCCCGACCTCTTCCTAATATCTACACAGTAATCACCCTTCGAGGATATAACAGAAAACGTTTCCTCCTACAACCGAATTAGAAGCTAAAAGCTGACGGCAAAACTATGTATATCATTCGTCGCTGGTGGGAGCGCTATGCTCTTACACTAGTGCTCGTAAGTCTGTCTTTCGGAACTGCCTGGACAATCCGCCATACTCAGGGAGCAATTGTGCTTGAAGTTTACCAGATGCTAACGCGTCCCTTTCAGTCGAACCCAAGTCAAGTGCTACACCTGCGCGATGCCAGAATTCAAGAACTCGAAACGCGCGTCGCTGAACTGGAAACTCAAAACCAACAGCTTGAGAAATTACTAGGATATGTCAATAACACTTACAAAAATCTCAGTTCGTCACAAGCGGCGATCGCCGCCCCCGTGATTGGTCGCAGTGCAGATCAATGGTGGCAACAAATCACTCTAGGACGTGGTAGCCAAGCCGGAATCGAAGTTGGTCATGTTGTCACTGCCCCTGGTGGACTCGTTGGTCGAGTCATAAGTGTTGCGCCGCATACGAGTCGCGTACTGTTAATTAGCGATCCTAGCAGTCAATTAGGTGTAACGATTAGCCGCAGCCGTTTTATGGGATTTTTACGCGGACAGTCGGCGAACCATGCAGTAATGCAGTTTTTTGATAAGGTACCCGATGTACGTCCAGGAGATATGGTAGTGACATCGCCCTATAGCCAAATTTTCCCCGCAGGTATACCTGTAGGACGCGTTGAGTCGATTAACCTCCAAAAAAGTCCAGCCCCAGAAGCAATAATTACTCTATCTGCACCCATGTCTCACCTCGAATGGGTTATTGTTTCAACGCAAAAAGACCTAGAATCTGAGAATTTAGAGTCATTGTCTTACCTTCCCTGACCTCTCCTCAAGAGCCACAAGGAGAATAAAAATCTTGAATCGTATTGCTGCACTAGGGCATTTGCATAGACGCCAAATCGTAAATTGGCTTGTTACGGTTGGCTCAGTTTTTTTATGCTTGTTACTGTTACCTATGCGCTTACCAGGAATGGAACTAGCAGGAACTGCTCCCAACTGGTTATTGATTTGGGTTGTTGCTTGGAGTGTGAAGCGAACAGTCGTGCAAAGTGCGATCGCGGGAATTATTCTTGGTTTACTTCAAGATGGCATGACCTCACCTCTACCCTCACATGCGCTGAGTTTGGCTGTGGTAGGAATTGTCACTGCTCGCTTACGCAAACAGCGTTATCTTCAAGAAGACTTTATTTCGGTTGCTTTGATTGTTTTTGGCATGGCAGTTTTAGCCGAAGTGATTACAGCAGCACAATTTAGCTTCTGGAGTGCAGCAGTTGCCGGTAAATATACTGCTACCACGAGCAATTTTGCCGAAATTTGGACTTATTACCAGCGTGTTGCTTTAGCTTCAGCAATTGTGAGTAGCTTATGGGCACCAGTGGTATACTACCCCCTAAATCGCTGGTGGGAAAAAATGAAAAACTGACTCAACCATCTCTCTACCTACTGTTGTTGTAGCAATCGTCAAAGTAGTTGGGACACTATAGAGGTTTAGAATTATTGCTTCAATTACGGGCAATGCCTTGCCCTAGTTTAACCCCAATCCCTGACCCCTGCTCGTTGTTAACTCCAAGCTCCACAATCAAAAATCAAAAATGATACAGGCGGATTTACAACCAGAGGAAACTGAAGTCACCGCTTTTGACCGAGCAATGATGCAGCGGTGTTTGCAATTGGCGCGCCGTGCTTTGGGTCGCACCGCACCGAATCCATTAGTAGGATCTGTCATTGTCCAAGCTGGAGAAATTGTGGGAGAAGGGTTTCATCCTGGTGCAGGTCAACCGCATGCAGAAGTTTTTGCCTTACGTGCCGCAGGCGATCGCGCGCGTGGCGCTACAGTATACGTTAATTTAGAGCCTTGCAATCACTACGGACGTACTCCCCCTTGTACTGAGGCTTTAATTGCTGCTGGAGTCGCCAAAGTCGTTGTGGGCATGGTCGATCCGAATCCACTTGTTGCCGGTGGTGGAATTGCACGGTTACGCAGCGCGGAAATTAAAGTTGTTGTCGGAGTAGAAGAAGACGATTGTCGTCAACTCAATGAAGGCTTTGTACATCGCATTCTTTATCAGCAACCGTTTGGTATCTTAAAGTATGCCATGACCTTGGATGGCAAAATAGCGACGAGCAGCGGTCATAGTGCTTGGATTAGTAACCAAAGTGCCCGCAGTTTAGTTCATCAGCTACGCGCAGCGTGTGATGCAGTAATTGTTGGCGGCAATACAGTACGTAAAGACAACCCTAGGTTAACTACTCGTCAAGCAGAGGCACACAATCCTTTACGAGTGGTGATGAGTCGCACGCTCGACTTACCTACCGAAGCCTATTTATGGCAAACCACAGAATTTCCAACTCTTGTGTTGACCGAAACAAGTGCCAATCCTGAATTCCAACAGTTCCTACGCCAAAAAAACGTCGAGGTGGTAGAATTGCCATCGCTGACACCGACTCAGGCAATGACACACTTGTACGCGCGAGGCTTCTCATCAGTATTGTGGGAATGCGGCGGAACACTCGCTGCACGAGCGATCGCAGAAGGAGCAGTGCAAAAAATTCTTGCCTTCATCGCGCCCAAAATCATTGGCGGTAGCGGCGCACCATCACCAATCGGCGACTTAGGTTTAACAAATATGAATCAAGCACTTGCTCTCGAACGAGTGCGCTGGCAAACTATTGGTTCAGACTGTTTAGTTGAAGGATATTTACCACAAAAAAACAGTTTTTTGGTGCAGAATTCTCGTTAATTGCCATAATAAACATTCAATATGCTCGAAATTGTAGTTTATAGTTTGTTCGTCGGTAGTCTGGGTTTTCAGGCTGTGGTGCTTGGTGGCTGGATGGACTGGCAACAACGTTTACTAGCCCATCAAGAGGAAGAGGAGGAAGTCTTGACGCAATACGAAACGAAAGAAAATACACTCATCGAGCCACAACAAAACGGTGCTGCGAAGCAATCGCTTAAAGATCCGCGTCTTGTCGGTTGGGAATTTAAAATTGTCCGCGCTAACCGCAACATATTTCGCGATTCACAGGTTCTACAAAAGTTATGTCAAGAAGAAGCAGAATCAGGTTGGATTATGTTAGAAAAACTTGACGATCGCCGAATTCGATTCAAGCGACCAATTGCCTTACGTGAAATTGTTAAATCAGAATACCTCAAGCACGAACCATATCGCAGCCATTATGGTCCTTCTTGGCAACCATGGAATTGGTTTGCGGCGATCGCTGTTTTGGTAGCGACGATCCTACCAGCTTATCTCGGTTACGCCTTGGTTTCTCGTACCTTTACGTCTTCGAGTCAGCCACAGCCACTACCTGCTGCGTTTCCGCCGCTCGAATCAACATCATCAGAACATTAGCCAGATAATTCAAAAAGCTTGCCGATTTTCTGCTAAATCGCGAATTAAGTTGAGCCGCGAGCGAATGTAATCGCTAAGAATCTCGAGTTCGCTTTGATTTAATGATGTTTTCAACCTGGTTTGCTTGAGTAACCATTGCACTAGGTGTGCATCATCGAGTTTTAACAGAGTGTTTGACTGTGTTGTTTCAACTACAGACCAAAGCTGACGCAGGACTGTGGGAGTCATAAGACCTCTGCTGAAAATTAAGATTTCCTTTATCTTTTACGAGAATACCCAACGAAAGTACCATTTTGCACAAGACCACACAACACAACACAAGAGTTACAAATTACTTAACAAAGCGATCGATAACTTGACAAATCGCATGCTTTTGTTCTGCAGTTTTCGTTAAAACTCAACAAATTCCGATAATGCCATACTCTGGTGACCTGCACGCGAAATCTGTCATCTCGTTATGCCTACCTACTTAACAAAAGCCAACAGACTGCTCTAAGCTTTCCCAAATTTCTTAAACTTAAGGTGAAGTCAATCGAGGAAGTTTCAGTATGTGTACTGAAAATATCGAACAAGAGGCTCGCGAAGCAATGGCACAACAACGTCAGCAGGAGGAACATTTGAAACAATCAATGTTGAGCCGTTCTGAGGCTGAAGTTAATACTCCACCTGGTAGCCACATCGCAGAAGAAGCTAGAGAATTAATGATTGAACAGCGCCAGCAAGAAGAACAGTTACAACAATCAATGCTGAGCCGCTCTGCTGCTGAAGTCGGTTTACCGAGTGCAGAATCTTCTCAAGATTAGCTTGTGTGAAACCAACGTTAGTTGGACAAGAAAGCGCTAATCGTTTTTACCGCCAGGGTAGCTGTTGTCAGGTCAGCTATCTTGGCTTAGGTACATCAAACTTGCTGTCATACATTTAAGCTGCTTTGTTCATTTTGTCAGAATCTTGAATGCCGCGTAGCTTATACCATGTCTGCGTAATTCTTTGCCACCACGATTGACGATTAATGCCTAGCGCTTTGTTGTAACTTGTGTATGACTGTTGATAGTGACCTAGGTAATGCAATGCTGCACCGCGAATCAGCCATGCTTCTTGATGCTCAGAGTCTAGTGCTAAAGCTTTTTCGCAACTGCTTAATGCTTCAATGTAGCGCTCTAAATGTATCAGTACCACAGCACGCAATACCCAACTAGCCGGATCGTCTTCTCGGATCGTTACAGCTTTGTTTAGGTTAGCCAGTGCTTCTAGATAGTGACCTGAGTTAGCTAAAGCTGCACCTCTAGCAAACCAGATTTGGTAACTATTCGTTGGATCTGCTGTTTTGTCAAAGCTAGTCATTATTACAGCCATAGTAAGCACGTTACATCAGGTAAGCCTACAACCTCAAGGTAGTCTACTTAGCACCCGATCGTGCTGTAGAAATTACGGTAACTATTGTAAATATTTCAACAATATATGAAAAGTGGCGATCGCCCAATCGTTGGTCATTACCATCATCAGCGTGTTATGGGATATGACGCAGCACGTTGCGACTGAGAGAGCTTTCAAATTGCTAGAGAAGCTTATACACAAGCTTCTAAGCGTAAACTTTTTGCAAATAGCTTAAAAAGCAAAAATTGATGCAGATTCCTACCAGAATAAGCTCATTGCCAATACTCGCACTCTTCTCCAATGTCGCAGAATCAGGAGTTGACACTCCCCTGGCTAAAGCCGAGAGGATTCTTGGTTCAACACTTCGCCATTAGACAGCAGGCTTTCGCCAACTGCCCAAGAGGGCAAAACTCCCCAAGCATAAGTTCCCGTATGCCCTACGGTACGCAATCCTAATTGCAGTATGTTGATAGCTGCGTTGATATCTCTATCTACTTCATACCCGCAATGCGAACATTTATGGGTTCTAGTTGAGAGAGATTTGTTAACTTTTTTTCCGCAGTTTGAGCAGTTTTGACTTGTATTTTGTGGTGGTACTGCTACAGTTACCTTGCCATATTTCCACCCGAAATACTCTAGCCAACTACGGAAAGCCGACCAGCTAGCATCGTTAATAGTCTTGGCTAGTTTAGACCTTACCATGTTTTTAACCTTTAAGTCTTCATAGGCGACCAAATCGTTAGATTGGATTACGCGCAATGCCTCTGTCTGGACAAAGCCTTTACGTTGCCTACTTACTCTTAAATGTTTCCGAGCATATCTATCTCTAGCCTTGAGGTAGTTATTGGATTGTTTTTGACCCCTCCTAAACTTCTTAGATTTCTTACGGTTAGCTCTATTTAGTTGTTTTTCAGCTTGACGATAATACTGAGGAATATCTACTGTATTACCTTTTGAGTCAGCATAGAAATATTTCAAGCCAACATCAATACCTACACACTCTTGAGTAGGTTCTAGTTGTTTAACGTATTTTCTAACATCAACATTGATAGAGAATTGAGCATAATAACCATCAGCCCGACGAACAATTTTCACTCGTTTTATTTGGTCGATAGGGTAAAAGTTTAAATCCCAACCGCCCTTTAGTGTTAAAGTCCCTATCCCATTCTTATCAGTGAAAGTTATCCTCTTCCGATTCTCTGATAACTTCCAACCTGATTGTTTATATTCAACAGAACGAACATTCTTTTTGAATTTGGGATAACCTTTTTTGCCTTTAACTTTCTTTTTGCAGTTATCGTAGAACTTAGCAATACTCGACCAGGCTCTCTCACCAGCTTGCTGACAAGCAGTGGAATTAAGAGCCTCTACGTACTTAAACTCTTTCCTTAGAGTAGTTGTATAAGCGTAGATATCTTTCTTGCCGACACCTTTAGAATCCATCCATAAACGGATACATTTGTTTCTGATAAATTGAACAGTGCGTACTGCATTATCAATTGCTTGAAGCTGATGTTTGTATCCTTTGAGTTTGAATTCTAAAACTATCATTTTACGCTGACGATTTTGCGTAAAAATATAATAGCATATAATAAAAAGTCGTCCTAGAAGGACGAGGCTTTAAACCCAATATTTTTGGTAAAAAACTTCATCAGTAAGTTATAGATATCAAAATGCCTCAGTGTTCAACCAAATTCAGAAGGGAAAAAGAATTTGCTAAACTAAAAAAATAGTCAATCGACCCATTGAAGGACGCTGCACCGATGACGCTCTCTATGCATCCTAGTACTTTACTGCTAACCAGAGAACTACCAAATCTGCAATATAGCTCAACGCGCGATCGCTTCGATGAAACCTGGGAAGCACTGTTATCAACTCTTTTAGGCTTAGGGCGTGCAGCAGGAGCTGATTTTGTAGAATTTTTCTTAGAGCGAGTTAACTATATCAACTGTCTAGCCGAAGACGACGCAATTACCAGTATTTCTCCACGACTATCAACAGGTGCAGGCGTCCGAGTTTTTCGCGGTAAAGCCGATTGCTACGTTAGCACCAACGATTTATCATTTACAGGACTCAAAGCTGCCCTCGAAAAAGGGTTGTCAATCTTAGGTTTACAACTTCCAGCACCCAATAGTTATGTTCCAGAAATTAACCTGGAACTTTTGCGCGATTATGCCACCAAAAAAGGCAAAGAGTCTTGGCTTGCAGGATGCAGTTCAATGCGCGAAATGGGTGAAATTCTCCTCGATGCCAATGCGCAGTTAAAACAAAAAGCAACTCACGTCCAATCAAGACGCGCGGTATATTTTCGCGATTGGCAAGAAGTTTTAGTTGCAGCAAGTGACGGTACTTTCGCTAGAGACATTCGCCTGACACAATCAGTTGGTTATAACCTTTTATGTGCTGATGGAGCAAATCGCTCATCGATTAGCAAGCGCGTTGGTAGCACCAGCGAACCTGACTTCTTAAGAAGTTGGAACTATCAAACAGATGCTGAAGAAGTCGCAGAATCGGCTGGAAAAATGCTCTACGCAGATTATGTCGAATCTGGGAATTACCCAATCATTATGGCAAATGAGTTTGGAGGCGTAATTTTCCACGAAGCTTGCGGACACCTGCTAGAAACAACACAAATCGAGCGCAAAACAACTCCATTTGCAGATAAGAAAGGTGAAAAAATTGCGCATGAAAGCTTGACAGCTTGGGATGAAGGACTTTCTCCAGATGCTTTTGGGACGATCGACATGGACGATGAAGGAATGCCAGCGCAAAGAACACTGTTGATTGAAAATGGCATCTTGAAGAATTTTATTAGCGATCGCACGGGTTCGATGCGTACCGGACACCCCCGTACAGGTAGTGGACGCCGCCAAAACTATACATTTGCGGCAGCATCAAGGATGCGCAACACTTATATTGCCCCTGGAAACTACACCAACGAAGACTTATTCGCCTCAATTGACAAAGGGATCTACTGCAAGAAAATGGGTGGTGGTAGCGTTGGTCCTACAGGACAATTCAACTTCGCGGTCGATGAAGCTTACTTGATTGAAAACGGTAAAATTACCAAGCCTCTCAAAGGCGCAACGCTAATTGGCGATGCGCAAGAAATTATGAACAAGATTTCGATGTGTTCGCAAGACTTAGGACTCGCCGCTGGGTTCTGTGGTTCGGTTAGCGGTAGTGTTTACGTTACCGTGGGACAACCTCACATCAAAGTTGATTCGATTACCGTTGGTGGAAGATAGATTAAGTTATGCCTAGTATTGATGAACTTGCAGGATACACGCAAGCAAGTGCAAAACGCCTTGGAATAGAAAAATTTGATATTTACGGTTCATCGGTTGACGAAACCAGCGTTCAAGTTGATAGCGGCGAACCAAAACAAGTCAAAGCCTCAAATCGTTCCAGTGTGATTGTACGCGTTTGGAATAAAGATAATACCGTTGGAGTGACTAGCACTACCGATGTCGATCCTAATGGTATTGATTTAGCATTAAAGACAGCTTATGAAGCAAGTTTCTTTGGGGTAAAAGAAAATGTCCCCGACTTCAGTCCTGAAGCTACTGCTGAACTGAAAGCGAATACCGAAGCAACAGCGCCACAAGCGCCAGTTTCACAACTCATCGATACTCTAATTAAAGCTGAAAAACAGCTTTTACAAGCGCACCCTGCCATCAAAGGCGTACCGTATAACGGTTTATCTCAAAGAGATCTCAGCCGTTTCTACCTTAATAGTGACGGCGCGATGCGTAATGAAGCGCGTTCTTATACATCGATTTATCTTTACAGCAAGACTGAACAAGAAGGCAAAAAGCCTCGTAGTGCCGGTGCGTTTCGGATTAATCGCAGTTTAGAACAACTCGACTTACAAGGTTGTGTAGAAGAAGTAGCAGAGAAAACAATTAGCCATCTTGATTACGAAAAAGTTAAATCAGGTAAATATCGTGTCGTTTTCTCGCCAGAAGCTTTTTTAAGTTTATTGGGTGCTTTCTCCAATCTTTTTAATGCTCAAAATATCTTAGATAAGCAAAGTCTTTCTACACCAGAATCTTTAGGTAAACAAATTGCTTCGCCTCTACTTTCAGTCTGCGATGATGCGTTGCATCCCGAGAATATTGCCGCAGAAACTTTTGATGGCGAAGGAACGCCAACGCGACGCATTCCCTTAATTACTAATGGAGTTTTAAGTAATTTTATCCACAGTGCGGGTACAGCAAAACGGTTTAATACTCAACCTACAGGTCACGCGAATATTGGTGCTAAAGTTAGCGTGAGTCCGCATTTTTATCACGTATTTCCTGGAGAAGCCGCATCACGGGAGTACAGCTTGGACAGTGCAGAAAATGTCATTTTTATTGATAATGTACAAGCACTTCATGCAGGAGTTAAGGCGTTACAAGGTTCATTCTCGCTTCCGTTTGATGGTTGGCTCGTGACCAACGGTAAAAGAACCAGTATTGAATCAGCAACAGTCGCAGGAGATTTTCTCGAGCTGTTACAATCGATTATTTTTGTAGAGAAAGAGCCTGAACTTACCCCAGCAGGCGTTTGTCCGAGAATTTGGGTTGATAATCTTTCGATTACTGGCGAATGAAGTCATACTTAAATTTCAATATATCTAAGAGTTTGTTCCCTAAATTCATGTCATTTGGACATCAGTTTGATGTCACTTCGGTAACGCAGTGGCTCTAAAAGTAGAGGAGAGCTCCGCATAATACTCACTCCCCAAAAAGGAATTCGTTTGATTTTATTCAGAAACGTAGGATGATAGTGAGGCAACAGCCTATGAGTTAAATGGCAATTCCTCCTTTAGAAAGTGGCGATCGCCTTATCCTTACAAAATGGCAAGTATTGCTAATATTGCGTCAATTAAGGTCTTGAAGCTATCGAAGCGTAAGTAACTCATGGCTGCCATCAAGTGCGATCGCAATTACTTATATCTTTGATCGATACCACTCATCATACTTTCGCTTGCTGTCTTCTTCACATTTTGTTACAAAAGGAGGAAGACGTTCCATCAAGCTTAAAACGCAATGTTATTTGGCGGACTGAGTGGTTTAACTAATCCTACTGGCACTGACTGGGGAGAACGGATGCTCAACACCGTTGCCAGCCAAACGATTCGTCATTTATTTACCCGTAGCGAATCGGTAGAAGTCGCTGTCCGCTGTTATCCTTCTAGTAAATTGTTACAAGGTAGTATTGACAGCTTTAAAATGAGCGGTCGAGGTTTAGTCATTCGTAAAGACTTTTATGTCGAAGAAATGTCATTTGAAACTGATGCCGTGGCAATTGACTTTAGCTCGGTTCTCGGCGGTAAGCTCACGCTCAAGCAACCCACGCAAGCTGTTGCTCAAGTTACGTTAACAGAAGACGGTATCAACAACGCTTTCAACGCTGAACTTGTCAAAAAACGTCTCCAAAATCTTTCTTTACCAAACTTAGCTGATATTTCCGGTGGTGAGTCAATTTCTTTTAGCGATGTTCAAGTCCAACTATTACCGGAAAACGAAGTTAAAATTTTCGCTAAAGCAGACATCAGTAACGGCAAACTAGTACCGATTGGACTAAAAGCGACTTTAGCAGTAGAACGCCGCCGCCGCGTCACTTTTCAAAACCCTCAGTTTGAAGCTCAAGACATTCCCGAAGCGCAACAAGATATTTCGCAAACTTTAACCAATGCTCTAGCCGAAATCTTGAATAATATGGTTGACCTAGATCGCTTTGATTTAGATGGCGTCATGATGCGAATCAACCGCTTAGAAACTCAAGGTCAAAAACTCATCTTTAGCGGCTACGCCCAAATTGAGCGCATTCCTAGTAATGCATAATTCTGTAGCAACAAGAAACATTAAACTAGCAAGCTTAGCTTTCTTGCCTCTTGCACAAGATTATGTGCTAAAGAACTGAAAATATATCAAAGCGTTTTAGGAGAAGATACTGTTGTAGAGCAAACCGAGCATATCATCTCAGGCGAGAGACGCTGTGGGTATAAAGTTTTTGCGTCACGCTAGTTCGTAGGGGATTTATAGTTAAAAATGAGTTGTTGGGGCGATCGATCAAGCAAAGTTGTTTTATTTAAACTGTAAAAGGCTTCAGCAATAAGGTGCAAACCATGCTCAAAAAAATTGCCCTGCTTGGTGAATATACGCCTATGTTTCAACCCCATGTCGCAACGAGTATATCAATCAACCACTCATCTGATAAATTAGGAATGAGTGTTGAGGGGGTTTAGGTTTCTACCGAGGATCTTCAACACGTATGATGGAATTTGGGTCGCGCCTGGTAGTCCATACAATAAACATGGATGATTGGTACTTGTAGTGATTTCCAGCACTAAGTGGAATACGCTCGCAACGTTTTAGGATTTCAAGATGCACAACACGCGGAATACGACCCATTATGCATAAAGCCTATCCCTCTAGTCATAGCGTTTTTGAAAGCAGTTGCAGTCAATATACACTAAGACAGAGAGGTCAGGGTACATAAGAGCAGAAGGGCAGAGGAGCAGAGGAGAAATACCACATAGAGGCTTTTCTATTTATCACTTGAGCGCTAGTTACTAGCCACTCATTCACTTCCCCCTCAACACCAGTTGCTATCACGGAAGATATCTCCGCACCGCACTAGGCTCCTCACCTCTCTTCTACCGTCCTACACCAACGTAGTAGAATCCAGCTTGCTGTAGCTTCTCGCGGTCAAGGAAGTTACGACCATCGATCATAACAGGATTATTCATCAAGCTTGCCATTTTCTCGTAATCGAGATTTTGGAACTGTTTCCAGTCAGTCACTAAAACTAAAGCATCACAACCATCTGCAAGGCGCTCAGGATCGGTTTCCACCATCACACCCGAAAGACCATGACGCATTCCGCTTTGGGATACAATGGGGTCGTAGGCTTTGACTTTTGTTCCTAGACGATTGAGATGCTCGATTAAGTTGAGTGCTGGTGCATCGCGCATATCATCGGTATCCGGTTTAAAGGTTAAGCCGAGCAAACCAACAGTTTTACCCTTGAGGATTTTGAGAACTTGTTGGAGTTTTTCCACTGCAATTAGGCGCTGGCGTTGATTGACACTAACAGCTGCTTTGAGGAGGTGTGCTTCGTAGCCATAGTCATCAGCAGTATGAATTAAAGCTGAGACATCTTTGGGGAAGCAAGAGCCGCCCCAGCCAATACCAGCTTGTAAGAATTTGTTCCCAATTCGCGAGTCAAGCCCAATCCCTTTAGCAACTTGCGTGACGTCTGCACCAACGCGATCGCAAATATTCGCAACTTCGTTAATAAAACTAATCTTCGTTGCCAAGAAAGCATTCGCTGCGTACTTGATCATCTCTGCTGAACTGAGATCCGTCACCACGATAGGAACGGGTGGTAGCGATTTGTCTTCAGCAAATTGACGCTCGACAATTGGCGTGTAGAGTTCTTGCATCATGGCGATCGCTTTGGGATTATTGCTACCAAGCACAATGCGATCGGGGTTAAAGGTATCGTACACTGCCGAGCCTTCGCGCAAAAATTCTGGGTTGCTAACAACGTCAAACTCAGCGATTTGTGTAAAGGGTAATTCTTCTTTTACATTACCCGCAGCAACAGGAACTTTTTCAGTTTGGCGTTCGGCAATGCCATCGAGTACGAGCATCCGCACCCAGTCACCCGAACCAATTGGTACTGTCGATTTGTTAACGATGACTTTGTAGCCTCCGTTGAGATGCGCGCCGATTCCACGAGCCACAGCTTCTACGTAGCGGGTGTCGCTTTCGCCTGTTGGTAAGGGAGGCGTTCCTACGGCAATAAAGAGAATTTCTCCGTGATTCACGCCCGCACCTAAATCGGTTGTGAACTCAATTTTTTTGGCAGCGATCGCCGACTGCATAATCTCTGACAGTCCTGGCTCAAATATTGGTGACTGTCCGGCTTTCATCAACTTAACTTTTTCTTCGTTATTATCGACACAAATGACATCATGCCCAATATGAGCTAGGCAAGCGCCAGTCACTAAGCCGACGTATCCAGTACCAATTACGCAAACACGCATATTTTTGTCGTTCCTCAGTTATGTTGTTGTACAGGTGGTTAAAGTTAAGTAGGAAACTACAGGATTTTTATGCTCAGTATTCCCCGTTCCTCGATCCCTAATCTCTGACCTCAGTGCTCTACTTTGCTATTTTGCTAGCTTCGAGTGGTTGCTCGCTTTGAATCCGAGACCGAAAATCTTCGATAGTAAGCTTTAGACCTTCTTGCAGTGGTACTGTAGGTTCCCAGTTCAACCAAGTTTTGGCGCGGGTAATGTCAGGACGGCGACGGCGAGGGTCATCGGAAGGTAAAGGCTCGAACTTAATTTCTGCATCTGGATTGACTAACTGCTGCACTGCAGTTGCTAGCTCTAGAATTGTGTATTCATCTGGATTTCCTAAGTTAACAGGACCAATGTGTTCGTTATTCATTAACCGTATTAATCCCTCCACCAGATCGGAAACGTAGCAAAAACTACGAGTTTGTGAACCGTCGCCATATACTGTTAAGGGATTGCCTCGAAGCGCTTGCGCGACAAAGTTACTGACAACTCGACCATCGTTTTCCAACATTCGCGGTCCGTAGGTATTGAAGATGCGAGCCACGCGAATATCAACGTCATTTTGGCGATGGTAATCAAACGAAAGTGTTTCAGCAATCCGTTTACCTTCGTCGTAGCACGAGCGAATTCCTATGGGATTAACGTTTCCACGGTAATCCTCAGTTTGTGGATGAACTTCGGGATCGCCGTAGATTTCTGAGGTAGAAGCTAACAAGAAGCGAGCTTTCACCCGTTTAGCTAAACCCAACATATTGAGCGTACCCATGACGCTGGTTTTGACCGTTTTGACTGGGTTGTACTGATAGTGAACTGGAGATGCAGGACAAGCAAGGTGATAGATCTGGTCTACTTCTAACCGAATTGGTTCAGTAATGTCATGGCGAATCAATTCAAAATAAGGATGATCCAGCCATTGAAGGATATTACGTTTGTGACCTGTGTAGAAGTTATCAAGACAAATGACTTCGTGTCCTTCTACCATCAACCGATCGATAAGATGGGAACCAACAAAACCAGCACCACCTGTAACCAAAATTCTCATAGTCTGCTAATAATTTAGATTTAGGTATATTTAACCAGCGATCGCGCTTTTGTCTAAGGTAACTTGCCTTAAGCCAGTGGTAAAGAGGCAACACCAAAATAGTCTGATGACCTCTACTTGCTTTTTTGGCATAGTTCCTGTGTTTCACTCGCAGATAATAATATTTCTCTAGATTCAATTAACTTTGGTGAGAGCAAACTGAGCACCAATTTAACTCAATTAAATAGCAAGCTATCAGAATTGAAAATAGTAACTCAGCATAATTGAGTACAATTCACTAAATCTTTAATAAATTCTTAGAGATTTTATCGTACTCTACGATTTTTCCAACTTTGTGGGCGAAGCTGTTCTTCGATCGCAGCAGCGTTGCTGGTTTGTGGTTCTCCAAGAAGAACAATCGACTCTACAAGTTGCGCGACTAATTGCGATGTCAAGTCACTGACGGCTAAACCACCAGCACTCGTGCGACGTTGAATCGAGCGCAAGACAACCAAATCATACTTTTTAGCATCGGTGGTAATTGCTTGTGCCACATTTTCGTGGGAACTTCAATAACGGGGGCTTGCAAAAACGCAAGTTTAGACAAAAGTAGCTCGATATTTGATTTGTTCCACGCATTAATAAAGTCACCTGCGCTTCAATCGCTGTTGCAAGTAGTAAAGCAAAACGCAGCGGTCGTAAGGCTTCTAGGGTGAAGTTTTGTACAGGAACGAGAATGCGTCAGATTTTGGTGGAAGATTCGAGCAGGCGCGTCACTGCAACCGGACAATGAGATGTCCACAATACACTATCAATCACATTACTAAACAAGCGAGCGCGAAAGCCGGTACGTTTTCCCCAGCCCATAGGATTAAATTAGCGTTTTGTTCGCGGCTAGCCCGCGTAATCCCAAGCGCGACCGCATCGTCAATACATACTACAGATTCGGCAGTGAGTCCTAAATCGCGACTCATAGCTATCGCTTTATCTAACAGTGCATCAAGAGCAAAGAAGACAACGCAACGGAAACTAGATAATTTTCCTACGTCCAATTGCGATCCCGCTTCCTGAAATTGTATGTTGAATTGCTCAAAAGCGGTCAAGATTGCGATGCTCTCCGACTAAAGTCAGGGCTATTCAAACGAAGTGTACCTTCGCCCACTAAGACAGCAATTTATTCTTCTAATCTCTCATTAGGGATGAATTTGGCTAAGTACAACTTTCAAGCGATCGTAGTCGTCTTTGAGTAATACACTTAAAGTTCTTCCTGCCTTAACTAACCATTCGCGGTCAGCGTTGCGCAACTGATAAACTTCGCGGATCGCCGCAGCAGTTAGTGCTTCTACGGGCGCACCATTAACTTGTAGCAACGTTCTTAAAAAATCTAACTGTTCTGAGAAAGCAACAATTGTTTCTGGTTCGCAATGGTAAACAGCTTGGTGAATTTGTGGCGGACGGGGTGGTAAATATTGATAAAAACGTTGTGACCCTGTTGCCATTGGTCGCTCAAATCCGACGATCGCTGCTCTAAACTCAGTCTTAAGCATCGCAAAGATTTGCGGTTGTTGTTCGCGTAAGTCTTGTAACGATAAACCTAATGCTCTTGCGCGATGAATCGAGTCAATTGGCATTGTTGTCGCATAATACACTACCCCATAGACTTGATTGCCTGATTCTTCATCAACAGATTTTACCCAACTACCAAACGGTGGCATGACAGGAAAGCTCAAGTCTTCGGGTTCTAAACACTGCGCCAAAAATTCGGTTGTTGAGGTTTCGATGACCTCAGCAATGTGATTCGGAGCGCGATCGCCTGTGGCAAATTGTGGTAGAGGAAGGCGCATAGGGAAGGTCAGAGGTCAGAGATTAGGGGTCAGAGGGAAAGGCACTGCCTTGCCCATAGCAGGTTATTTGGCTTTTTTACGTCCAGTTTCTACAGGTTCGAGTTCTGAGAGGTTGAAAGTAACCAGTTTATCCCAGTTCCCTCCCTCAAACAGCACCGCAGCTTTACCATCACTTACGCGCTGGACTAGACCCTGAAAACGGTAGTAAGTATCGTTGGGATTTGTGACGCGTACAGCTGTTCCAGGTAAGATCATCGCTTTATCTCTCGTTATGTTTTGCTTCTAATAGCTTACTAAAAACGGCTGTTCCCAGAAGATCGTCTATATTCATTTTTGACTCAATTTCAATCCAAAATCTTTATGCTACAGTTTCAACCTCCGGGTTTTGGTCAAGGAGTTGTACAAACATCATTAGGGTTGATGGTCTACTATACCCCTGTCGATCCGATGTGGGCATCTAGCACATTTTGGCAAAAGGAAACGGTACCAACTTTAGTCTTTCTACACAGCTTTGGTGGTGGGGCTTCTGCGTATGAGTGGTCTAAAGTGTACCCTGCTTTTGCAAGTGACTATCGAGTTTTAGCGCCCGATTTAATCGGTTGGGGACAATCAACGCATCCTGTGCGGAATTATCAAATCGATGACTATCTGACAACGATCGCCGAATTTATTCAGAAAACTTGTCCTCATCGCGCGATCGCTGTTGCTTCTTCGTTAACCGCAGCATTAGTGATTCGCCTTGCGGTTCAACAGCCGAATTTATTTCAATCGCTGGTTCTTATTTGCCCTTCTGGGTTTGACGACTTTGGACAGGGCGCAGGACGTCGGTTACCACTACAACTGATCGGAACACCACTGTTAAACGATTTGATTTACTCTGTTGGCGCGCAAAATGAACTTGCTGTCCGCAACTTTTTACAGCGATTTCTCTTTGCCAAACCCGACCGCGTGACAGAAGAAATGGTAGCTGCTTACTTAACATCGGCACAACAACCTAATGCCAAATATGCAGCGCTTGCCTTTTTACAAGGAGAGCTTTATTTTGACTTAGCACGGTACATCCCACAGCTTACTGTACCCACAGGGATGATTTGGGGAGAAGCTGCACAATTTACGTCGCTTGAACTAGGGAGACGACTGGCGCAATTAAACCCGCAAGCAATTCGTAAATTTCAAGCGATCGCATCTACGGGTGTCTTACCGCATTTGGAAACACCTGAAATTGTTATCGGTTTGTTGCAACTCTATCTTCAGACGCTCGCCATCTAATGTATTTTAAGTTACAAACTATTTTTGGATACTAAAGCAACTAATTTGTCAACCGTACGTCATGCTTTTTTAGCAGGCAGTTGAGAATATTGCTTTAAAAAAAGCAGTATTTGCGCTTTTTTGCGCTTAAATCAGTCTATTTCTAGCATTAGTTGCTTATAGGAACCTTTAATTCC
The DNA here is from genome assembly GCF_002939305.1 of Chroococcidiopsis sp. TS-821. Lineage (NCBI taxonomy): Bacteria > Bacillati > Cyanobacteriota > Cyanophyceae > Chroococcidiopsidales > Chroococcidiopsidaceae > Chroococcidiopsis > Chroococcidiopsis sp. TS-821. The sequence goes on from NZ_MVDI01000003.1 coordinate 489,284, forward strand.
TGCTAATGTCTACTCATTTTAGATAGCTACCAAATCTTTTTCGGAGAGTCCTTGACAATGTCTACTTTCAAGCACTGGCGATCGGGAACCGCTGGACTAATGGCTTTGGGGATAACCGTTGGTGCCGTTGCTCCTATGACCGTACCTGCGCCATCGTTTGCGCAAGTGTCTGCTTTTGCTGATGTTCCAGCCAACTATTGGGCAACGCCCTTTATTACAGAACTCGCAAGCAGAAACATTATTGCTGGGTTTCCTGATAACAGTTTTCGACCAGAAGAGCCAGTGACGCGCGCTCAATTTGCAGCAATGGTAAGTAGGGCTTTCCCACGCGCAGGGCAAAGACCCGCAGTACAATTTACCGATGTACCATCGAACTTTTGGGGTGCAGCAGCGATTCAGCAGGCTTACACAACAGGTTTTCTAGCAGGCTATCCAGGGAATCGTTTTGAACCGAATCAAAACATTCCTCGCGAACAAGTTTTAGTTTCGCTAGCTAACGGTCTTAACTATACTGCAACCACCGACGTCAATAGCGTTTTGGGTCAATTTTATGCTGATGCAAACGCTATTTCTGGTTACGCTCGCGCGCCGATCGCTGCTGCCACTGAACGACGGATTGTTGTAAATTATCCGAATGTTCAATTTCTTAATCCAACGCGAACGGCAACACGTGCAGATGTAGCAGCATTCATTTATCAAGCTTTAGCAAGTGCAGGGCAAGTCGCCGCGGTTAACTCGCCTTACATTGTCGGGCAAGCACAGCAACCAACAGCGCCCACAACCGTTACAATTCCCAGTGGCACGAGTCTTCCAGTACGCTACGACCAAGCCGAAAGAATTTTAGTCACGCGCGAAGAAACCGCGCCTCTAACGCTCACAGTCGCACAAAACATCATCACGCGCGATGGTACCGTATTGATTCCTTCGGGTAGCCAAGTTGTTGGCGAACTGCGACCAGCTGAAGGTGGTTCGCAATTTGTTGCCCGCGAGTTAGTTTTGGCTAGCGGTCAGCGTTATCAATTTAATGCAACCTCAGAAGTGATTACTCGTACCGAACGCGTGCGTCGCGGCGCGAATGCAGGTCGCATTGTGCGTAATGCGGCATTAGGTGCTGCTGCTGCTGCTGCCATTTCTGCGGTTACTGGAGACCGCGCGATCGCAACAGAAGAAGTCCTTGGTGGAGCTGGTGTTGGTGCTTTACTTGGCTTATTCTTGGGTCGAGACAGCGTTGACCTAGTTGCTATTGACCCTGATACCGATTTACAACTCACACTCGCATCGGATTTAGTGCTGACTCCTAACGCGACAACACAGCAATAACTACATCTTGTTAGCGGTTAGCTAATTGCTAATCGCTTTTTTTACCACAGGTAGCCAGACGACAAACGTCGTTCCAGGAGTGTCAGCATTTGGGCGAGTAAAATGCTTGGCAGGACTAAAAACTTCAATTTTTCCTTGCATTTGTTCGACTAAATCTTTTGCGATCGCCAGTCCCAACCCTGTGCCAGGAATTTGTGATGCTGCTTGCACGCCCCGATAATGTCGCTCAAACATATGCTCGAGATCTTGCGGTGGAATTCCTGGACCGCTATCGCTAATTGCAATACTTTGCAGATCTTCTTTCGGTTCTACTTGAATATAAATTTGTCCTCCGGCGGGCGTGTACTTTAAAGCGTTATCCAGTAAATTACTAAAGACTTCTCTTAAAGCTACGCGATTAGCATAAACTAAGGGTAAATCAGCAGGAATATCTGACTGAACGTTTAAGTTGCGTTCTTGCGCGATCGCACTGGCACTAGCTAACAGCGGTTCGAGAATATCAGCAACCGAACACGGTTCTATATTTTCGCCAACATTTGGTAGCAGCACTAAAGGTTTTGCAACTGGTTCGACTGTCCTTTCTAGAACCAAAGGCGTGACTGACAAAGATTTTTCAGAATCAGGCTCTGGTGGGGTTAGCTCAATAACTTGGTCAAACTGTTTGAGTAATTCTTGGATGCGATCGCTTTCTCTAACAATGTTTTCTGCAACTTGACGATTCGCATCACCAGGAACGAAGCGCTTCATTAAAAGTTTGCCAAATGTCCGTAGCGCTGTTAACGGGTTGCGCAATTGATGCAATAAATTATCGAGCAAATCGCGTTGCGTCTGCATCAAAGATTGCTGTTGAGTTAGCTGCTGTTCGTACCACTCGCGTCGTTTATCGAGGACTCTTGCCAGCGCCAGTGTTTGCGCAATGCGTTCAATTTCATGACGTTCGCGTTCATTCCAGGGTTTATGCTCTCGACTGGTCACCAGCAATCCCATGAAGCTGTTGTCATGCATCAAAGGCAAAACGATTTGCGTGCTAGGCAACAAACTATCGTCTTGCACCGATGAATTGTCTGTCGACTCTGGCTCAAATAACTGCGGTACGGCATCTGGCAGTGCAGAGTGCGTATCAGACAGCAACGGCAATAGACTATTACTGAGTTCTGGAATGAGCGTTAAAACTGTTGCTGCTTGCCAAGCTGCTGTTTCGGGATAAATCACTATCGGAATTAACTTTGTTTGTGATTCTCCTTCTTCTTGCAGTTCTTCAGTTAGGTACACAACGCTTAAGGATGCTCCTAAACTTTGGGTCAGTAAAGCAACCTGCGATCGACATAGCGCAACTAACTCAGAACTAGCAGACATCAATAAAATTACTCTATAACGTGAATTGCTTGCCTACCTTGCTAACTGGTCATTGGTCATTGGCAATGGTCTTCATTCACCTACTACTCTTTCATTATGGCAGGCTAGTAACTATTTAAAAATTACCAATTTACTACCTGACTCAATCTAGAGTTATAAATTTTTAACTCCTTCTATCTGAACTACAATCAACAACTTTGTATCAAAACCTTAACAAAAGTTGATTTTTTCGTCTCAATTTCATATACTGACGACGGCTTTTGTAACCATGACTACAATATGCAGCTTGAAAGAGGAGGGAAAGAGGTTGGCAAGGAGACGGAAGCGTAAAAGTCGTCGTCGCCAAGAAGGACGCCGAATCCTCGAACACGTTGCCCAGTTTAGCATCGAAAGTGGCGAAGATAAACCTGTGACAGCCGCACGAAAATTTATTCAAGCGGAGGGGATTTTGCCACCAGCGTTGCTATTAGTGAAACGGAACGAACATACGACAGACCGTTATTTTTGGGCAGAGAAAGGTCTATTCGGGGCACAATATGTGGAAGAAAACCATTTCTTGTTTCCCAGTTTGAGAACGTTAGAATCTCCAGAACAAGACAGCTTAGCTGTTCGTAAATGAATACAGCGATTGACTCAATGGATGGCAAGCTCGTTAGCAATTTTTGAGAAAGTCTTTTCTTACGAACAGCTAACAAGTATTTGCCACATACGAGAGCAAAGCGTTTTTGATTTTTACCCCACTCAAGACCGAAAATCTAGGTGGGGTATTTCGTTGCAGCAATGCACTTTATTCGCAAGGCTTTAACTTGAGCGATCGCTGTAACTCAATTAGCTCATCTCGATGAGCCACAACTGTAATTCGGCTTTGTAACTCATGCGGTAGCTTGTTTGTTTGATTGGAGAGCTTGAGCAAGACTTGCTCTGGACGAGCAGCTTTTTTCCAATAAAACACGCCAGCCATAGGAGATAGTAGCACTAAACCAAGGAAGATTGAACTCAAGTTAGGGAAAAGTAGAGACCAGACAAGTGCTAAACACAAAATGCCGATCGCTGCGAGCAACGTTAAAAAAATTGCTAAGAAAATGCTCGGTTTAACAAATCCCTCGTACGTAACTTGATAGCGCTCAGAATCAACGCTAGATAGGCGATATGAGCGGCGGGTAAAATACTGCTGTAATTGCTCTAGCAAAGTCGTGTCTTCTTGTTCCCCAACAAGAGTGACTTCTTGCGTGCGGTCTTTAACCGATGCTCGAATAAAGAAAAACAGCCCGACTGCTAATAGCAAAGTCAGCACCAACGTAGAAGTAAGAGACGTAACACTCATCATTTGTCGTTACAGCATGCAACGTTTTCTTTTAATTATTGATGATTTGTTACACGCATACCACTACTCACATACCCATGCCATAAACGCGCCAATTCTTGAGCTTGCGGTAACCAATCAGGATTAATTTGATACATCCTGCGAGGACGTCCGCGACCTTCCACCTTGCGCCAGTAGCCAGTAATAGCCTTTTCATCTTCAAGAAACTTGAGGGCGCTGTACAAAACAGTATCAGAAAGGCGGTATAAGGGATATTCGGTCTCTAAACGTTGAATTAACTCTGTTCCATAAGACTCCGATTCTAATAATACTGACAAGACATAACATACAGCTAATTCCTGGCATAAATAAGTTGGAGGGGGGTTTTGAAAAAACTCATAGATTTCATGAATTTTCATTTTTTTTAACCGCTTAATGCGTCTAGGGCTAAATTTAAGTATCCCGACAGGTAGCTATCATAAAAACTCTTTAGATCCTCATTGCCAATCGACTGAAATGCCAGTTGTATACTAGCTATTTTAGAGACGCACACCGTTTAGTAATTCTATACTTTTAATTTGCTTTTGTCTGCGAAATTTTATGAATAGAAAACCAGCATGACTTTAATGCTATTAAATGTGTATCTGTGAATAGCTAAACTGACATAACTAACTCTGCATAACTTTCAGAAACGATATTTATTTTCTGTGTACGTAGGAAAATATTTGGCAAAAAACAAAGAACGTTTCGTAGTTATCTGCGGTCATAAAAACATAACTTTAATATACTCATACACCAGATTTACTAAATCATTTATCTCCTTGATAAAGGAAAACTCCTAGAAGAATCAGAAATAAATTATAAATAATTTTAGTTTTAAATCCTGTAAAGTCGAGCGCAAGCAAGATGAAACAATTATAAAGAAAAAAATTAGTCAGAGAAAAAGAGTGGATTAAGTAAAAAGCTGTTTTATTTATTACTTAAGTAACTAGAGAAATTGGGGAATTGATGACAAAGTTACCCAATAAGTTCACAACTCACCTAAACAAATATGATTGACTTTTCGCCATGCTTGTGCAAGTTCATACTTAACGTGCTGTCAGGAGTGCAGGTAAATGTGATAAGAATCTAGTTATAGATACCGCTACTTGAGACTAGAACAATGGTTAACAAGTCAGATTCTTCGCTGCCTTCGGGATTGCAACGAATTGCGATTGCATTTCGCATAGCTGGCTGGCTTAGTTTTTGGACTCAGTTAGTCTTAGCGGTTGTCTCTGCTGTCATATTGCTGTCTGCCAGTTTGAGTCGAGATACAGGACCAAATGTGCAACAAAGTCCAGGAACAGGCTTTGGCATCGTTTTAGCTGTCAGTGGCTTAGTTACGTTAGGTTTAGGGATTTACATAGCGTTTCGTTACACGCGCATTAGTAATCGCTTGCTTTCAGCAAATACAACGAATCGTCCGCGCAAGGCAGATACAATTCAAATTCTACGCCTAGGCTTAATTGTGAATTTAGTCGGAATGCTATTAACGATTTTGGGGGCGCAGGCGATCGCCGGTACGCTACTTCTGAGATCCTTTGCATTACCGCAAACAGGGTTAGGCGCAGCAATTTACAATCCGCAACAACTCATTCGACCGTTGGATATATTGGTAGTTCAAGCAAATACGAACACTGTAGCGGCTCATTTTGCGGGGCTTGTTGCTTCGTTATTTCTCTTAGCTCGCATCAATAAAAACTAGCTTAAATCGCGGCAGAATAGGCATAAGCATTGTATTCTGTTGTATTGGCAAAAAACAGGAATAAGTTTGTGCTGGATATTAAGCAGATTCGAGAAAATCCATCATTCGTACAAGAAAGGTTGCAAAGTCGAGGAAACTACGATCTGCAACCGCTATTAACACTCGATCGACAACAAAGAGAACTCGAAGCGAAGCGATCGCACTTACAAGCGCGCAGTAACGAGATTGGGAAACTTGTCGGACAAAAAATTAAAGCAGGTAGCGATCCGCAAGGCGCAGAGATTCAGAGTTTGCGTCAAGAAGGAAACGACCTCAAAAACCAAATTAGCGAACTCGAACCGCAAGAAAGAGAGATTAAGTCGCAATTAGAAGCTTTATTGTTGACAATACCCAATTTACCGAGTGAATCGACTCCACTGGGTAGCAGCGAAGAAGATAACGTTGAAGTCAGACGTTGGGGCGATGAGTATATTCCCCAAAACCATATCTTACCGCATTGGGAAATTGGCGAATATTTGGGAATTTTAAATTTTGAGCGATCGGTGAAAGTTGCCCAAAGTCGTTTTGTAACGTTAATTGGCGCCGGCGCAGCTCTAGAAAGAGCATTAATTCAGTTTATGCTCGATCGCCAAATTGCAGCAGGTTATACAGAAGTTTTACCGCCAATTCTCATTAATACTCAATCGCTAACTGCCTCAGGTCAATTGCCGAAGTTTGCCGAAGAAAGTTTCAAGTGTGCGGCAGATGATTTATGGTTAAGTCCAACAGCAGAAGTCCCCATTACTAACCTGTATCGCGAAGAAATTCTTGCAGCTGAAGATTTACCAATAAACCACTGTGCGTATACTCCTTGCTTTAGACGAGAAGCAGGAAGTTATGGAAGAGATACGCGCGGTTTAATTCGCCTGCATCAATTTAATAAAGTCGAACTTTACAAATTTGTTCATCCTGCGACTTCAGAACAAGAGCATCAAAAGTTAGTTGCAGATGCTGAAGCAATTTTACAAGAGTTGAAGCTACCGTATCGCGTATTAGAACTGTGTACTGGAGACTTGGGCTTCTCGGCAGCAAAGACGTATGATTTAGAAGTTTGGCTACCTTCAGCAAACAAATATCGCGAAATCTCTAGTTGTTCTAATTGTCGAGATTTTCAAGCACGACGTGGCGGAATTCGCTTTAAAGAAAGTGGCAAAAAAGGCACGCAATTTGTCCATACACTCAACGGTTCAGGGTTAGCGGTAGGACGTACAATGGCAGCAATTTTAGAGAACTACCAGCAGCCTGATAAAACGGTACGCATCCCCGAAGCACTGCAACCTTATCTCAAGCAAGAGGTGTTAACAAGAACGACGTCTTAAAATAAAGAAATGTGTAAATAATAAATAGAGTATATCTATGTCAGTTTTGGCAGCGATCGCAGTTTTAGCGCTATTGATCGTGGTACACGAGCTGGGACACTTTATTGCAGCAAGATCCCAAGGTATCCACGTTAACCGTTTCTCGCTGGGCTTTGGTCCGGTTTTGTTAAAGTACCAGGGAAAGGAAACTGAGTATGCTGTCAGGGCATTTCCTTTAGGTGGGTATGTCGGATTTCCTGATGACGATCCCGATAGCAAAATTCCGCCCAACGATCCCAATTTATTGCGCAACCGTCCTGTGCTCGATCGGGCAATAGTGATTAGTGCAGGCGTTATTGCCAACTTGATTTTTGCCTATTTATTACTCGTAGTTCAGATTGGGACGGTTGGCGCGCCACAACTCAACTTTGAACCTGGTGTTTTAGTTCCTGCAGTTGTCACCGAACAAACAAGTGTAGCTGCCCAAGCTGGTATCAAACCAGGGGACATTATTATCAGTGTTGATGGGAAAGCGTTACCCGCTTCACAAGAAGCATTGCCTTATCTACGCCAGGTGATACAAGAACACCCAAATCAACCATTGCCACTCACAATTCAACGCAACGACGAAACTATTGTGTTGACTGTTACCCCCGAAGCTGGTGAAGATGGCAAAGGACGCATTGGCGTGCAGTTAGCGCCTAATGGCAAAGTAGAACGTCAGCGTGCAAGTAATATCATAGAAGCGTTTACGGCAGGTGCGACTGAATTTCAGCGGATTGTCTTGTTGACAGGGCAAGGTTTTGTGCAGTTACTCAGTAACTTTAGTCAAACAGCAGATCAAGTCGCAGGTCCTGTAAAAATTGTGGAAATTGGAGCAAGTATTGCCCAATCCGATGCAGGAAACTTATTTCAATTTGCAGCGTTGATCAGCGTTAACCTGGCTTTAATTAACATTTTGCCACTACCCGCCTTAGATGGCGGACAACTCGCGTTTTTACTCATTGAAGGTTTGCGTGGTAAGCCGCTACCTACTCACATTCAGGACGGGGTTATGCAAACTGGACTCATGTTATTGTTAGGTTTAGGCATCTTTTTAATTGTGCGCGATACTGCCAACCTTGAGTGGGTACAGAATTTGTTCTAGTGAGTATTGTTCGTAAATTGGCAAGTAAAAGGCAACGGGCGCTGGAAATTTTGATTCGCTTGAAGCGATTGTATCCAGAAGCCCCTTGCACGCTGAATTATGCAACGCCAGTACAACTTTTGGTAGCAACGATTCTTTCTGCGCAGTGTACTGATGAACGCGTAAATCAGGTGACACCAGAGTTGTTTCGGCGATTTCCCGACGCAGCGGCGATCGCAAATGCCGATCCTGCTGAGATAGAAACAATAATTCGTCCCACAGGCTTTTATCGCAATAAAGCCAAGAATATTCAAGCGGCTTGTCGAATATTGGTGCAAGAGTATGGCGGTAACGTGCCAGCACGGATGGAGAAATTGTTAACGTTACCAGGAGTCGCCCGCAAAACTGCCAATGTAGTTCTCGCTCATGCGTATGATATTCATGTTGGAGTAACAGTAGATACTCATGTCAAGCGGCTATCTTATCGTTTGGGATTAACAAAACATACCGATCCACTGCATATTGAGCGCGACTTGATGCGCTTATTACCTCAAGAAGACTGGGAAAACTGGTCGATTCGATTAATCTATCACGGTCGAGCTATTTGCAAAGCCAGAAATCCCTTGTGCGATGCTTGCGTACTAGCTGATTTATGTCCATCTGCTCATCTCAGCAATCCGCCACAGCAAGAATTACCTTCAGCCTTGCCAGCCCAAACACCTGCTAGTTAGCTATGGCTAAAAAACCGATCGCATTCAAGAGCAATTCTTAATAGATTATGTTCAAAATTGCTACCTTAAATTGTTGTCAATCCACTACAAAAAGTTAAAATAGAGAATGCTGTCTTTAATTCAGGAAACTATACATGGCTAAAAAAAGTATGATAGAGCGCGAGAAAAAGCGCCAAAAACTTGTAGCAAAGTATGCGCAAAAGCGGGAAGCATTGCTTGAGCAATTTGAACAAGCAACTTCGCAACGCGAGAAGTTAGAAATTCATCGCCAAATTCAAAAGCTACCACGCAATAGTGCTCCGACACGCCTGCACAACCGCTGCTGGGTTACAGGACGTCCGAGAGGAGTCTATCGGGATTTCGGTTTATCTCGCCACGTACTGCGCGAATGGGCACACCAAGGACTACTTCCTGGAGTTGTCAAATCTAGCTGGTAATAGCACAGGGGAATGACGAAGTGAGAGACAGGTTAAAGGTCAAAAACTACTCTTAACCCCTGATCTCTGACCCCCAGTTCCCGACCTCTTCTTCATTGACCGCAACAGCGATCGATACCCAAACTATCTAAAAGTAAATCGCTAACTGCGTTGGCGATCGCAAATTCGCCATAAAAGCTTTGCGAAAAATCAAAAGCTTGCATCTCAGTCACGATTGCAAGTACCAGCGATCCCAAGTCGTTTTCGCCTTCCATTCTTTGCCGCATGAAAATTTGGGCTGCGCGTTGCGCAATCTGCTGATTCACTGGTTCTGGCAGAAATTCTTCATCAAGCCACCGCTGCAAAACGTGTTGCAACCACTCGCCTTCGATTTGCGGGTTTTCTGCTGGAGGCAAAGTAATCGGTGGAATTGGCTCTGACATGATAACGCTCGGCTTCTCAGTAATAGCTCGCGACTTAATCAAGCATTATTTAGATTCTAAAGTAATATCAAATGCTTCGGCTTTTAATGTAACGCCAAGTTACTGATAGCTAACTGGATAAGAGTACAGATGCACTATTTCACCTAGAATGTGCGATGTTTAAGTATATCCATTTATGTTAGTAAAAGCTAGCTTGCTGCTAAGGCTTCATGAAATATGATATTTCTGCAATCGTTCAAGGTTACGCGCAAGGCTATTTTCTGATGGCTGATGACGCGAATGTCTTGGGGTGGTACACGAGTCGCGATCGCACGCTTATCCCTTTAGATGAACGCTTTTGTTATCCCAAGTCGCTAAGACGCGTGCTCAACTCTGGACGCTTTGCTGTTGCAGTGAATCGTGATTTCGCAGGTGTAGTGGCTGGGTGTGCGAATCGAGAACCAACTTGGATTTCTCCAGAATTGCAGGAAATTTATTGGCAACTTTACCAATCAGGTTGGGCTTATAGCTTTGAAACATGGCAAGGCGATGAATTAGCAGGAGGAGTTTTAGGAATTGTTATTGGAGGAGCTTTTATTGGAGAATCAATGTTTTACCGCATCTCCGATGGCTCAAAAGTGGCACTCGTAAAGTTAGTAGAAAGATTACGCGAGCGCGCTTTTGTTTTTTTTGATGCGCAGATGATGAATCCTCATCTCGAACGATTTGGCGCGTATCGAGTTAATCAACGCGAGTATCGATCTCTGTTGGCGCAAGCACTCCAGCGACAGTGTTCTTTATTTTAGTTACCACTTTTGTAGCAAACGTTGGATAATTGCTATACATTAGCGATTTGCTACTGACAAAAAAGTGTTAATTGCAACATTTGGTTCGGTTGGAGACTTGTTATGGGGAACTGACCTTATTGTTAGAATACAAGAGGTTTTCAGCCCTAACTGGTACTGGGTATTTGAGCTATTTAGCTACCTCGGCGATACTCAAGGTGTAGTATTACTAACAGCGTTGACATTTTGGCTTTCTGGTCGCCGACTTGCCTACAGTTTAGTTGGTATCGTTGTCTTTTCAATGACAATTGACTTAACGATTGGCACTTTAATCGGGCTACCGCGCCCAGAAGATCCGCGCATTATTGTCTGGAAAGATGAATTTACATCATCATTTCCTAGCGGACACACTGCACTTGCTACCTCTATGTGGGGAATGTTGGCTACCTTAAATTGGATGCCAAAATTGAGCGCAGCGATCGCGGTTGCTGGTGTGATGCTGGCTCGCTTGTACTTTGGCGTGCATTATCTAGGAGATATTATTGGTGGCGCATTGATTGCTGTGGTGCTGATCGTTGCTTACTTGCGGATACTACCAGCACTTGAGGACTTTTTCGCAGCGCGATCGTTTCGGTTTTTTCAATTTTGGGGAGGTTTAATCTTCGCTGTTGTTCTTGTTGCAATTCCTTTTGCGGGAGATTCAGCAAGAGTTTGGCACGTGATGGGAACGGTTGCGGGTTTTATTGTTGGAGGTTTAATCGAATATCGTTACCTGCGATACTCGCCTGCACCGCTTGCACATACAAGGCTAGCACTCAAGCTATTGATTGGACTCGGTATCTTAATTCCACTTTTGCTTATCCCGCTATTGCTTGACGACGATCGACTTGCGCTGGAAGCTTTAGCATTCTTTTTGGCTGCATTGTGGACTTTACTATTTGCACCAATTGTCTTTACTCGGATGCGGCTATCGGCTACACCTTTAACAAGCAGACGTTTTCGCTAACCGACTTTCGTCTCTGTCACTAACGTTAAGCTGGTCCATTCACCTTTTTCGTTATAGCGACGGATAATTCTTTGACGCATATTAGATTGAATTAGCCAACCGAGTTCTAAAAAAAAGGCTTGTCCAACTCGGACGTGTTGTGGTGAAGCAGCAGAAGCACCGTCAGGAAGTAATAACACTTGATTCCATTGCGAACCTGTTTCAAACGATAAAACTGAACCTATGATTCTTCCTGTTGAGCTAATAGTATGGTGGGAACCTTGCTGCATAATGCTGAGGTGTTGCACAAGTTGCGTATCGTTAGTTTTTTCTACCCGTAGCTTTGTTGGATAAGTATCGACGGCTCGTCCATCGAGATAGCGCGTTACAGCTTCTCCTTGCCATTCTCCAACTAAATCTGCAACTTGCAACGCAGGGCGTTCTGGTGTTGTGCTACGAGGAAGTTTCTCGCGAATCAGCGTAATTCGGTCAAGCTTGCCAGTTTTATCAAACAACTGTACTAAACGTAGACGGCGATCGCCTGCAATTAATCCGTGTTCCGCACCAAACTCAGAATAAGGAGCAAGTTGAATCGAGCCTTGGGAGAAAGCACCATTTTCAAAAAACAAAATCTGCTTTCCTAACGTGCTGTATTGTAAAACTTTCTCGTCTACAGTTTGATTGGGTAAAGTACGCCGAATAATTTGGCGCATTGTTTGATTATTGTCGATCCCCTCTAAGGAAACAACGGTAGGAGTATCTTCGAGTAACTCCCCTTTCGGTGAGAAACGCGTAAATGACCCTTGCCATTCGCCAACATTTTGTAATAAACATTCCCACTGCGATCGCATACTTAAATTTGGTAATGTCTTCTCCTCCATGTTATCTTTGGCGGCCATCTCACTGCATAATCTCAGAATTTCGAGAAAGGTGTCATTAACACATGACGTATACCTGTTTCTAGATGTAGCTAAATTCTGCGCTCTAGTAGTGGCTTGCTATCGTAAGCTCTAAAATTAATTTGCTATCACTCAATTTTCTAAGGCAAAGAACTTGATAAAAAAATCTTATTCTTCAAAAGACATTCAATTGTAGAACAAGCGCGAATTGAGAGAATCGAGGCTTGATAAAATGAAAAGGAGAAAGTTAACGGGATAAAGCGAGTCATAATTCCATGCCTTCGGAAGTTGTTGTTGAAAAACAAAAGTTAAAAAACCCTCCGCTTGATATTCGCTACTTAGGCGACCGCGCTTTGCGCCAGCCAGCTAAGCGGGTTGCGAAAGTCGATCGAGAACTACGCCTCCTTGCTAAAGAAATGCTGCAAACGATGTACAGTGCTGATGGCATTGGTTTAGCCGCGCCACAAGTTGCAGTTCAAAAACAAGTGATTGTCATCGATTGCGAACCAGACAATCCAGCTAATCCACCGCTGATTTTAGTTAATCCAGCAATTAAACAAGTCAGCCGAGAATTGTGTGTCATGCAAGAAGGATGTCTGAGTATTCCTGGTGTATATTTAGACGTTGTGCGTCCGCAAGTTGTCGAAATTAGCTATAAAGATGAAAACGGACGTCCGCAGACATTAAAAGCAAACGAATTACTTGCGCGTTGCATTCAACACGAAATCGATCACCTCAATGGGATACTATTTGTAGATCGAGTAGAAAATCAAATCGCACTGAATGCTGAGCTATCAAAGCATGGCTTCTCGGCAAAAGCTGTAAAACCAATCGCTTAGGAAAATTACAAAATGACAACAATGACGCCCAAAAGCGGGCTGTTCCTCGGTGGCTCGTGCGTAGCAGCGATCGCCGCAGTCGGTTCGGTGTTTGAACTTTCTTCTGGACAACCAGATTTGGGAGTAACCGCTACTAGCGTTATTCTGGCAATTAGCATTCCCCTAACTGGCTTTCTCTTTTATGCAGCGGTACGCGATGCCAAAGCGGCGAATAAGTGAGTAGAAATTTAGGGCGATCGGGTAGCAAATTGATACTTCTACCTGTTGCTGCCCTAGGTATTTTACCAGTAGGCATAGACTCGCTACTTGTGCAACGAAGTCATGGCAACCTCTATCGCAGCGAGGACTAACTGCTGTATGCTGTTGCCAACACAGTATTTTAACCCATGACCGGACAAAATAACGCTGAGGGATTTTTGCAGCAATTACCTTCTACGAGTGCAGGGGAAACTAATATTGTTCGCCGCTACCCCCTTTCTCGAACTCAAGAGGTAATTGTGGGACGCGATTCTAGTTGCCAAATCGTCCTAGATTCTAGTATTTATGGCACAGTTTCGCGTCGCCATGCAGTTTTTCGACCGATGTTAACGAGTGGAATTGGTCAGCGTTGGCTTGTCTGTGACTTAAATAGCGCAAATGGCACGTATGTCAATGGGCAACGGATAGCGCAATGTCAAGAGCTACGCGCAGGCGATCGCATTACACTTGGATGCAACGGCGCGGAGTTTGTCTTTGAGTATACAACACATCACGCAGTTACTCAACAATCTGCACCAAATGCAACATCTCACCTAATTGGGACTTCCAAATTTTCAGAGCGCGCCGTGAGCTTTACTCAGTTATTTCCCATCGCAGCAACAGCAAAAGACTTGACAAGCAAGGCGTATCTGATTCCAGGAGTCCTAACAGTGATCTTTGTGGTTTTGATGTTTGCCACTGTAGGTCGCCCTGAGACGGCATACTTTAATCAAATACTTGTCGCAATTTATCTTGCTGGTGCGGCGTATTACTTTGTATATCAACTGTGTGGCAAGCCCAAACCTTGGTGGGCAATTTTGGGAGTTGCGATCGCTTCTTTCCTGATGTTGCTCAGTCCAATTTTACCGTTATTTATTTTCGTGTTTCGCGGATTACTTCCTGGTCAAATTCCACTGACAGCTGACTCTCTCAGCTTCCCTGAATTACTCATGCGGATGTTTTTTGGCGCTGGGTTGATGGAGGAATTGCTCAAGGCGTTACCTGTATTTTGTGCGTATTTGATCGGGCAGCGTCTAAACTCGCCTTGGCGAGAACGCATCGGTATTGCAGAACCTTTAGATGGAATTTTGCTCGGAACGGCTTCAGCCATGAGTTTCACCTTGGTAGAAACACTGAGGCAGTATGTACCAGAAATTACTCGCGGTGCGGCTATTCAAGGTGGAATTGGGGTCGGTCAACTGCTCGGTTTTCAACTATTGATTCCTCGCATCTTAGGCTCTGTAGCCGGACACATGGCATATAGTGGGTATTTTGGTTATTTTATCGGTTTGAGCGTGTTGAAGTCGCGTCAGCGATGGCAAATTTTAGCAATAGGATATTTTAGTGCTGCGGTGCTTCATGCTTTGTGGAATGCTACGGGACTTTTGAGCGGTTTGCTTTTAGCCGTTGTTGGCGTCGTATCTTACGCGTTTTTAGCTGCTGCTATCTTAAAAGCACGCGTCCTCTCGCCGACGCGATCGCAGAACTTTGCGACTCGGTTTGGCAAACGACCGTAGAATGTGCAGCGAAGATTTAAATCATTTCGTTATGTTGATGCCCGTTGTAGTGAGGAGTATCTGTTACAGTGATTTGGGCTAAAGCGTATCGCGCGACTGCCAAACTTGCTTTGGCTTGTTCGATGTCCGATAAATCATCCCAGTGATGGCGATGAAGGCGACTGATCGCCGCTTGCGATTCTTGCTTAGCACTACAGACTGGTTGCGCGAAAGGACGTGCTAGAGTTAGCAAGTCTGCTTCTACGAAATTTGGGAGTAACCCACGAACGCATTGTACTAATTTTTCTGTCAGTGAATTTGGTGCCGGGAAAACTTGTTTTGCCCGATCGGCGATCGCTTCAAGCCAAGCATGAGGTATATAGTTGGCAAAGTCATGTTGCCAGTCAGGAAGACAATCAACGTCAGAAGACGAGTTCTTCTTACTTGGCGTTACCGCAGACCACAATTCGGTAAGCTTTGAATAGAAGTGTTGCGATTGCGCTGGCGATTCTACTGACGCCACTTCGGATACAAGTGCATCTTGTTGCTCAAAATAAATATCTGCTTCTGGATCGGCAGGATTCCATGGGTAGGTAGCATCTTCTGATGATAAAAGTGCTGCTAATAAGTCCAATTGCGCTGGTGAAGGAGGTGATGTACTACCGTCTTGCGCCCGATTGAATTCTTGTGCCATGGTCAAACTCCTGAAATACGCTGACAGAAAAACGCTGGTATGAGTAGCTACACCTGCTTTGCTGCTATTTCCGTAACTAGAAAAGTTGTGCTAGCACTTGTCTTCAAAAATTTTCGCGCTTTGATTGTAAACCCAAAAGAATGCCTGGGAAACTCTCAAACTTTAACTACATTTTAGCTATGAAAGGTACTTCCTGATGATGGATTTTCGCGACCATTCGGCAGATCAAAACAGCGTATCAAAATGAGAATTCTTTCATAAAAAAACAAAATGCTAAAAGCTGAGTAACCGTTTTTCCTAATTTTCGCTACCTGTATGAGGAGACGGGAGAGGACTGTTGAGCGGAGATGTTGAAGTTGGTAGTGATTCGGTTGAAATTGGACAAGAGTTGCTTTTTGTTTGTCCTAGCGTTTTTTCGATATTTGGTAGCAAGTTGGCTTGCTCAATCCAGCCTTCTTGTCCTAGTTGTATTTGTGCCGTTGCATTGAAGTTATCTGGAGGATTGATCGCACAAAGAAATTTTAGTCTTAGTAAGTCACCCTGCTGAAGATTTTCTTTTTTGCCGGTAACTTTCAAGATGCCATTTGTTGGAACTTGCGCGAGTTGAGATTGTGACGTAACATTTGTTGCGATTGCATTTGGATTTTGCTCAAGATTAATTTGGCGATTGATCTGAACTAAAGTCCCAACGGTTAGTGTCGCTGGTGTTGGGCTAGGTGATGCGAGTGGTGATGGCAAGGTTGTCGGATTATTCAGCGGCTGTCGGCGATGAAATTGTGGTAAAAAATAAGCAAGCAATCCGCCACCGACGCTTAATAACAAAATCGTTCCTAGTAAAATTGGTAGCAAACGACGCGAGTTTGAGCGTTGCGCTGGTAGCAAAACTGTTTTACGACTTGAAGGATCGGGGCATTCTTGTTGATTTAAATCGCGGTGTGATGCGATCGCTGCATGCTGGCGATCGTCGAATTGAGATTCTTGGAGTAAAGCGATATTTAGTGGTGTGGTTGGCTCAGAATATTTAACTGTACAGCGTACGAGTGCAACCGTAACGTTATCGTGTCCGTTTTGAGAGTTGCCAATTTCGACTAATCGAGTAACGGCATCAGCTTCTTTAAGACTGCCATTCACTGCTGGTAAAAGCACCGTATCCCAATACTCTTCAACGCGATCGTAGTCGCTTAAACCATCCGAACAAAGAAGAAAGATGCAATCTTCATCAAGAATAAACCGCTGCACGGTTGGATGCAATGCTGTTGAGGAACTCGTTCCTAGTGCTTGTACAAGCGATCCTGACGAGACTTGTTCTAACGCATTACGATACAGCGAATAGCCTAAACGAACCTCGCGCGAAGCAACATCATCGTCTAATGTCAATTGATGGCAGCCTGTGCGGGTAATCCAATAAGCACGACTATCGCCTACGTGCGTAATATACATTTCGTGCGCGCGTTCGACTGCCATAACTAGGGTAGTACCCATGCGTTGGCGACCAAAGCGCTGTTCGTTATCGTTGCGTTGATTGATGCGATCGTTGGCAATCCGGACAAAGCGTTCTAACTCGCTCGTGAGGGTTGTTGCGTCTAAATAGATGTCGTTTAGCGGCAGTTGCTTGACTTGTTGTAGCGTATCGATGGCAAGCTGCGAAGCAACATTACCTCCTTCATGACCGCCAATTCCATCACAGACAATTGCTATTGCAGGTGCTGATGTCATTGTGGTAGTTCCACTCGGAGGATAGCACGCATCTTCATTGCGTTGTCGCGTGGGTCCTGTATCGGTCAAGGTACTGATGACTATTTTGCGTACTTGCGATCGCCCCAATTCGGTCAGACCTCGATCTAGTGCTGTTGTCAATGAATCTGCACTGAGATCGCCTGCAAGCATCGAATCGCACAACTGCACGAGAAATTCCGCGATGCTTGGCTGTGCTCGATTGACTAACTCTAGCCATACCCTTCCTAAGTCAGCAATTGTCGGTTGTGGTGGTTGCGATCGCAGTTGTAATAGCCGCACTAAGGAACCTTCCACTCGCACTAGCTGTAGGTCGAGTAAGCTCGACGCAACTCCTTCGCTACTAAGTGGTTGCCATAGTTGAGCGATTTGCCATAGCCAATTCAACTGCCGCAGTGATGTTGCACTTTGCCATGCTTCAGCGAGTGTTGGCAGTAACTGTCCTGCCAACGGCGTTCCTTCTGCATAAATTGGTGCTTCTAATAATAAAACATCACAATCAGCGCGTCCTGGCAAAAATCCGTAGACTTGCGGAACTTGGAGGCGGTAAGGAATTAATCTTAAATAAGGTTTTGTTTTCGCTGTAATTTCACACGCTTGTGCTTCGAGTGGCAAACCTGGCTTTGTGTCAAGAACGATGTATTCGCTTTTGAGTAAATACCGTTGCGCGATAACTTCCCCAATTTGGTAATCTTTGATGCCCGATCCTACTGCCCATAGGTAACGTTTTGGCAGAAACGTACCGCATTGCTGGCAATACTTGTCGCGTTCGTCATTGACAGCTTTGCAGTACTCGTTTGGACACTGGAGCATTGCTGCTTCATTCTGCATAGTTTTCGCACCGATCAGCCATTAGGAATTGAATTTTGTACAGCCATAGATCGTACAAACTGATTAGCTTCTAAGTTGCCATATTGAGCACTTTGTGCAAAAGTTTCGTTGTTTCCTCTGCTGTTAAGACGCATTCCATGAAGTTAATTTTTGCTATTCTGAGCCAAACTATCTAGTTTTATAATAATGTTCCCTTATCGTAATGCTGCTACTCTGCTACTCGCAATTGATTGTAAGTATGTTTAATGATGACTTTACATCGAGTGAAGTTTAAACGTCTTACTCTTAGAAAGAGATCTATTTTTACCTGTCATGGTTCCCTTCCTTCGGCTAATCGGTTAAGAGCCAAACATATTAGTTTTTCAACAATATATCTATTAATCGAATAGTTGTCTATTTTTAAAAGTAAATATTTATTTCGATAACTGACCAAACTGCCTGTTATTAAATTCGAATTTGTAATATTTAATATTGATTGTAGCGCAATTTTAAAATAATCTGCGGGTTACCTATACTGCTTCATAGCAGAACTTGGCAATTGTAGCTTTTACGAACAGCAGGCTCGTTGCCAAAAAAATACTTTAGCAACAGTTGTACGTAGTGTTTTTTTCAGACATTGACGCTCGGCAACTCAATCAAAATAAATGCAATAACTCAAAAGTCTGTCATTGTAATGAATAGTCTCAGTGCTGAATAATTAGTTAACAAATAACAACCTCAAGTTAGCTGAAACGCGACGCTGATAAAAATATCAAATTACGCCATTGGAAAGATGCGATCGCCCTTAGTGTTCTTTAATCTGTAGAAATTAGTCAGTAAAATTACCATTTAAATTTATGGCAAGCGAACAAGAAAAAAATACTCATCGGGCAGTGAATCCTGGCGATGTTATTTCCGATGAACCTCAATCCATCGAAGAAAAAGCGCAGCAACTCGCAGTAGACTCTCCTGATATTACTGGCGATCATATCGAGGTTCCTGCCTATTTTGTTGTAGAGGAGCCAGACGGAGAGGAAAAAGCGCTACATCACGTGAAAGATGCTGAAGAAATCTCAGATGTTATCAGACAAGCACGCGTTGATGAAGACGGCGAGCGTAAGTGGTGGTAGCATTTGGTCTGTGTTAATACAAAAGCTAGATGTACCAATACAGCAATATTAGAACTGTCCAGGGGTTTAATGCTATCCCTGGATATTAATTTTATTTTTTTATAAAAATCCAGTTATTGATAACTAATTTTTACTTTCTTCAGTGGCGGCAACTTGAGGGATACCCATACTGTAGTTAACGACGCGCCCGCGCAGATTGTAGCTAATTTGACCGCTTTGTAAGAGATGGCGGATAAAATGTTCTAAATCTGAGCCAATCCGGCGGAGATTATAATCAGTTAAATCTGCACCGCTATAAGACTCGACTAATTCATCAAACTTACGATACACCTGCTGAAGAGCATCTTCGTTCCAGTTGAATTCATTATCCGGGTCTACATCCAGCGTGAGAACTTGGTTGCTAGGAACTAACTCACCATCTTTGTCAACTTCAGCAGAAAAGATGCGTATATGGCGAGTTGTGGACTTAAGAAGCTGATCTTCCATAGGTGGATGATTTAACATAAGGAATCACACTGAACTCATTCTAGACTTAATCTGCATCAGTTTTTCAAGTTCAACGCGATCGCTCAACGCGAAATCATTCCTGTTTGACGCGCATAGGCAAAAATACCGCCAGCATCAATTACAGGTCTGACCTCACCCAAAGGCTTGAGTGCATAAACCTTATTCAACGCATGATTCACAATTTGGTTTTGGTCAAAATCAATCGTGACTTCTTGTCCCGTTTGAAATTCATCGCACAGACGTTCTACTGATTCCCAAGGGTAAAGTTCGCCTGTTGCTGCGCAGTTCCGGAAGAAGATCCGTGCATACGATTGAGCGACAACAGCTTCTACTCCTGATGCACCTAATGCGATCGGTGCGTGTTCGCGCGAAGAACCACAGCCGAAGTTTTCTCCCGCCACAATGATTGGATAGGTAGTCTTCATCTGTCCTGGAGCAATAAATTTCCCGTACCTATCAGGTAATCCAATTAAAGCATAGCTGCCTAACTTCTCGTACTCATCAGGCTTTGAGGGAACGAGCGTCAAATACTCGGCAGGAATAATCTGGTCGGTATCAATGTTATCATCTACAACAAAAATTTTACCTTGAATCACTTTACTCATGAGTAGTCTCCTCCAATCAATGCTAGGTAGTCTTACGCTTGTTTTTAAATTGACTAATCGCAACAAAGTAAAAATTCAGTATAAGTGTCTCCGTGCCATTCCGTGACGTCTTTGTAAGTAAATTTTTAACATTATACATTTTCAATTTCAGTTTTTCTTCTAAAGTTAACTTGCAAGTACAGCGTTCTTTTTCTGGTTGTAAAAATTTTCCTAAATTTTACTCTTTTCGAACGTTCATGTGTCAATCAATACAAGTAAGCCAAACATTACTTATATCTCAACTGAAACTTATAAACATCGCCAACCGTCATTAATCAAAAGCTTAGAAAAGTCTCACAAACTCCTTACAGAAACTTTATTGTATTTCATCTGAAAGGCTGAATAATAGTGATTGACCACATTGCTCCTACCTTCGCGGATTTATCCACAATGTAAAGAAAAGTTAAAGATATATACGTTAAGATCTCCCGTTCAGATTGAAACACAAACGTTTAAAAATTAGCTTAAGCTCAATTAACAGTTATCTACTTAATTACTACAAAAATCAAAATTTTTAAAAATATGAAATCTGACGCCATCACACCCCAACAAAACAAAGTCGAAGTCAGCGTTTATGAGTGTAACATTCAACTCAAGTTTCGCCTCATAGAAGAGAAATGTGCTTTACGCAATCGCGAAGACTTACTAGAGTTGCTGATCGATGCATTTACTAACGGGGCTGACGAGTATATGGAACCCCTACACGCGCACGTAGAAGCGCAGGAGATTTCCGAGCTAGAAGCTTCTCCCCAAATGCGCCGTCAACTGATGCGGTTGCGGAATTCCTCTGATTTGGTCTAGAGCGAACAACGCTACACTGCCGACAAGTAGCACTACCGGCGTTCGCCACATAAACGCGGTCAGCAAAAATATTTGGTTAAGGTATTGACAAAACTGAAAAGAGGTAGCTATCCTAATAAAAGTGCAAATCAGACGCCCCCATCGTCTAGAGGCCTAGGACACCTCCCTTTCACGGAGGCGACGGGGATTCGAATTCCCCTGGGGGTATAAAATCAACACGTTTTGAAGTAATTAAAGGAAGGCTCAAATTGCCTTCCTTGACTGCTTTTGGGGAATTGTCACTTTTGGACAATACCGTTAATAGCCGTTGATAACCGCTTAATCCCTGCTGTTTTTTAGTCAGATTTTAGTCGGAAATTTCTAATCAAGTTTTGGCGGTCTGGGACGCTCTGGTCTGAGCATAAGGACATTGAAAGCTCTCTGATGTACATCTTCAGTAATCCAGTGATGGTAGGTATTTGAATGAACCTGAACGCTATGACCCATTTGTTGGGCTGCCAAGCTGATATCTAGCCCAAATTCCAATGTCCTTACTGCCCAACGGTGTCTCATGTCATAAAGTTTGAAGGGTAACTTGAAGTCTCCAAAGTAGTGACTACAGCTTTCCCCGATCGCGGTATTGGGTCGGTCTAATCTAATGTTGGGTAGTCTGACATCTTGGAGTTGAAACTCATCAAACCATTCTGGGTAACAAGCCCAAACTAACCGCGCTCCTGTCTTAGTATTTTCTAAAACTGACACAATATTAGAGCCGTTTGCCAGCCGCTCTAAGTCAAGTCTGAAAACTTCATGTGGTCTTAAGCCATAGGTTGCAATCATCCCATAGACCCACCGCCAACCAGGATTAGTAATTTTGTACCACCACTGAGCAATTGTTAGATCGTCAGGTAAATCTCTGGGAGATACCCGATTAGGTGAATAGACACCAACTAAGTTTGAGGGGTCGTAGTCTATTTGAGCAAACTTAGCTAGGGCAGCGATCGCCATACAAGCCCGCTTTCTGGTTTTGGTATTGGGTGGGGTTGAGAGAATTACCTGTTCTAAAACCTCAACACTTAGTGTTACATCTTGAGGTAATCGCTTAAATATCTTCCAGTAATCAGTTTTCCATGAAGTTTCACTTTTACCTTCATTAAAAAACTGCACTTTATATTGCTCTATATATTCTGAAACTGAAATTGATTCAGGTGACTTCTCATATAAGTAAGGCTGCCAGTCAAATTCTTTACGTGCTACCAGCGCACTAATCTTCCGAGCTTCTTTCTCTGCCTCAGCAATTCCTGCTGGGTTGGCACGGATACCCAAGCGCTTTAAAGATACCCGTTGTTGGTAAGGTTGAGAATTCTTAGTTCCTGGTTTAGGTGGTAGCGTTCCCCGCAGATATAAGCTACTACCATCTAGTTCAATACTGATACCGACGTTTGCGGCTTTGAGCCTGCCATTGGTTTGAGCGATCCGCCCTTCAAGAGTAACAGCCATTAACTGATTCCCATAACTTGTTCTACTCGCTTTCTGTGCCAACGGTAAGTAGGACGCGCTGCTTTCTCATTGAGACAGTACCAGTGAGTACCTTTCTTTAACTCTCCAATATCACGCAATCGGTACAAATGATCTACTGAGCAGCCCAGAGTATCAGCCATTGCGCTGGTGGCGATCCAATCTTTGGGGTTACGTGTTCGTGCCATTGTCATACCTCAAAGGATTTTCAAAGCAAGCATTAATAATCATTTGGATTAATAGGTCGCTTTCTCTCTCGCCTCTGGGCATCTTCTGCTCTCTCTTGCCTGCGTCTTTGATACATTTCACTTGCGAGTGATTCTCCTAAAATATTTTCAAAATATTCATTCCCCTCTACTTTGAAGCCCGACCTTTCAATAGCCTCAAGATTGAGAAAACCTCGTTCTTTGAGAATATTGACCGCTTCAATACTGATTGAATCGTAGGGTTCAGTAAACATAGCATCGGGATGATCCAATGCACCATGATAAGCAGAATCAGGAAGTGTTAACACTCCGAGAAATGCAACCTTAGCCATTGGGTCAACCTTTTCAAAGCCTTCTGCTAGTCTCTCAACAACATCCCAAGTTGATGACTGTAGTTCATTTCTGATTAGCTTGCCAATAGTTGATTGACCAACACCAGAAGCTTTAGAGAGAGCATAGTGACTCATATTCCATCTGGCCAAAACAAGCCTTAGCGCTTTGCCAAGTTTCATGCTATTAATAATACTATCGATTTTGATAACTATAATATCACTAAAGATATTATTTATATCACATGCCAAAATACCCTAGCACTTTATCACCAATCAAACTCAAGCCCGAACAACATCAAGCTTTGAAGCGGGTTGCTGAAATTGAACAAACCAGTATTGGCACGATAGTACGTAAAGCAATTTCTGACTATCTAGAGAAACGCGGTATATCCCTTAGCTCGGAACAATAAAGTGAACCACAAAAAAAGATACTGTACAGAATCAATTACTAGTTTTTATAGATACTGTACAGAATCAATTACTAGTCTTTATAGATACTGTACAGAATCATAATTCACATAGTTGTGATAATGTACAAAACCTAAAGTATGCATCCAAAGCACTAACACACTGACTTCTAATAAAAGCAAGAGGT
The DNA here is from genome assembly GCF_002939305.1 of Chroococcidiopsis sp. TS-821. Taxonomy (NCBI): domain Bacteria; kingdom Bacillati; phylum Cyanobacteriota; class Cyanophyceae; order Chroococcidiopsidales; family Chroococcidiopsidaceae; genus Chroococcidiopsis; species Chroococcidiopsis sp. TS-821. The sequence continues at coordinate 513,230 of NZ_MVDI01000003.1, forward strand.
TTTATGAACAAAAAAACAAACGGCTCCTTGGAGAAAGTGAGCCGTGACAAAAACTTATACCCAGATTCTAACAACAAACAGTTTCAAAATATACAAGCTCGCTTAAATGAGTCAGCATCTAAGCTCAATTCCAATGGTAATGGAAAATATACATATTCAGGTCGGCACAACCCGTGTCCAATTTGTGGACGGACTAAAGACCAAGATTGCCACTGGAATGCGGAAGTAGTATTTTGCCACACTTACATAGATCAGGATGCTGGCGTTTCAGAATACGTGTATCGGGGAGCTAAAGATATTTGGGGTCTATACTTCCCGCAAGAGACATCCCAGAAGCCAATTAGACCTAAAAGTAAAAAAAGCTTTATCTACAAAAACATTGACGGTCAACCATTGGTTAAAGTTACTCGCACTGATAGGGGTGACGGTAACAAGTCTTTCTACCAATCACATTGGAACGGTACAACGTGGGTTAAAGGATTAAATGAGCAAGTAAAATCTGAAATTCATTTGTATCAGATTCAAGACCCGATTAATCAGGATGCGATCGCCACGGGTAAACCCATCCTAATTGTTGAGGGTGAGGGCAAAGTAGACCTGCTGCTAAAAATGGGCATAGCAGCAACGTGTTCTATTGGCGGCGCGCTTAAGTGGAGGCACTACGGTTATCCTAACTATCTTGACGACTTGGCAGGCGCGAACGTGGTTCTGTGTCCTGACCGAGATAAAGCAGGACTAAAGCATTGTGAGGACATAGCGCTTGACTTCCCCGCTGCTAAATGGCTTTATGTTCTCCCCAATTCCCCACTATGGCAACGAGTACCCGATAAAGGCGGGTTAGATATTGCGGACTGGATAAATGATGACGGTGCTACCCGTGAGGATATTTTGGGGGCAATTGGTGATAAGCGCCAGGAGTTAGAGAAACTCATGAAGCCAACCTTAGACACTAACCGTCCTAGTCAACAGAGAAAGGCTAAACTAGCGGTCAAGTATGAGCAGGTAGAAGCGGCAATTGGTCATAACATTAGGCTTAATACTCTAGCTCAGGCAATTGAGATAGCAGGAGAACCTAAAACAATTGATCAAATTCAGATTGACCTTGCCCTGAAATACAATATTGACCTCTCTGACAATGCAGCCAGTAAAATTATCTTGACTTTGGCTGAAAAGAACCGCTACAGTCCTGCTGCTGAATATCTAGAGCGTGTTTAACGCACTGTACGGTGCAAACGATGCTCTGCTTAATGAAGCAGCAGCAAGATATCTAGGAACCGAAAAAGCATTTGACGGGCTGTTATTAAAGCGCTGCTTAATTAGTATTGTTGCTAGAGTTATACAGCCTGGTTGTCAAGTTGACACTTGCTTAATTCTTAAAGGAGAGCAGGGAACGTTTAAAAGCTCTTTCTTTCGGGAACTGTTACCCGAACTGTCCTGGTTTGACGACTCCCTTGGTAAAGACGTAACTAACAAAGACGAGCTAGCGAAATTACATCGCTGCGTGCTGATGGAGTGGGGAGAAATTGAAAAAGCCTTCTCCAAGAAACAAGCTGCTGATATCAAGCATTTCTTAACTCAGAGAATTGATCGGTTTCGCCCTGCATACCGTAGAGACATTCTTCTTTTTCCCAGAGCCAGCGTAATTGTAGGTACGACAAACAAAGAGGAGTTTCTGACCGATGAAACAGGCGATCGCCGTTTCTGGATTATAGAACCTAAGCGCATTGATTTACATAGACTCAAAACCGAACGCGATCGGCTTTGGGCTGCTGCAATGGCTGCTTACAAATCTGGTGAACGTTGGTGGTTGACCAAACAAGAGGAACAGATTGCTAACCAAAACAATGAGCAGTACAGAGATACCCATCCTTGGCAACCTACTGTTGAGGCATACTTGGAAGCTGCTGAAAAGACTGGAGGAATGGTCATAGCAACGGACATTCTATCCAAAATTAAACCTGAGCGAGACAAACAGACAAAGAATGACCTGATGGAAGTGACTGCCATTATGCGGAAGTTGGGCTGGGTAAAAGGTAGTCGGGCACGGGTTGACAACGAACGGGTTTACCCTTGGCACAAACCATTACAGTAAAATAGTTTATTTTCTCGGTAGCGGATAAGAACCTAATAAAAAAAAAGTTTTTAGGCAAAAAAGGTTGGGACGGTTGGGACAAATCCTTGAAATGCTCTCCCAGAAAGCTTTCTAGCTGTCCCAACCCCCTTAAAAAGGTTGGGACAGGGTTGGGACAAAAATTGAGTAAAACGCTGAATGTTAATTAGGGAAAGCTTTCTAGCTGTCCCAACCTCCAAGCTGCATCCCTAAACCACATTTGTCCCAACCTTAACATAAGTATACAAAAAGGTAGGGACAGCCTATAAGCTATATACAGTATGGGTTATAGAGTTTTATATATATAATTTTGTCCCTACCCCTCTAAAGAGGTTAGGACAGCTAGGAGTACTGCAAATAGGTCATTACGCGGATTTGTCCCAACCGTCCCAACCTTTTTTGCCTAAAAACTTTTTTTTTTGCGTTCTCGTCAAGAAGTGGAAATTACCCAAGAATTTGTTTTGGGTGACTCAACACACAACCGCTGCTTAAGGCTTAAGCAGCAAGGCTTTTAGTTGTTAGTGTTTCGCGTGTATTAATAGCCTGCATCACTAAATAACAGATACAGTTGGCGCAAGAAATTTTAAGGTACGGGTATTAATACCCGTACCTCACTAGAACATCAAATTAAGTGTTTACTAATCAACTTTTGGTCTTTTTACCACTTGCAGCTGCCGCCCATAAATGGATGCCCACACTAAATGCTAACGAGTTGATTTTAGGCGCTCTTTTACGCTATGGAACTGGATGCAAAGCTATGCTTTCGCGCTTGACTACTTGCTCTAACCAACACTTGCACCGCGTAGTAGTCTGCTAGCAAACTATATAGTTTTGAAAGAGTATCCCAGCGTTGTTGTGCTTCGCTCCACACAGACAACTTTTGATTAAAACTGATTAGAAATTACAGGATGCCTATTGATTTTGTACATTTTCCATAATTGATACTACTTCCTTGATAATGGTTTTACCTTTCCCAAAATTATTGGTTGGGTAATTAAGTGTCTCCTTCAGCATATCTAGGACTTTCTGATTGTGTACGTTATCTATATTGTTAGTAGTATCACCCCGATCCAAACGTCTTGCGTAGTTTAGTAACTCTTGGGCAAAACATTCAGGTACTCGGATAGCAACAGTCTTTTTATGATTCCAGGGTGAGGGTCTACCTGACCCTTCACGCGATCCACCACGACCAGACATAGACATGAATTACTTGATAGGTTATGTACATTATCATAATAAGGCAAGTAATGATTCTGTACAATATCTATACAATGTGATATTGTGGCAATATTCAAGATAGGAGAATATGTAGTTGAAGGTACGTGAGGTCATCAAGCTGATAGAAGCTGATGGTTGGGTACTAGTACGTACCAGAGGTAGTCACCGACAGTACCACCATTCAAATAAGCCTGGGACGGTCACGATACCTGGAAAGCCATCTGATGATTTATCCCCTGGATTGCTCAACAGTATTTTGAGACAAGCTGGATTAAAAGGTTGAAGTTATGAAATACGCAATCGTGATTGAAAAAGCAGAGAGTAACTACGGGGCTTACGTTCCTGATTTACCTGGATGTGTAGCGACAGGTCAAACCGTAGAGGAGACTTTAGAGCAGATACAAGAGGCGATCGCATTTCATTTGGAGGGAATGCTGCTGCATGGTGAGGTCATTCCTGAGCCTACTAGCTTATGCCAATACGTAGATGTTCAAGCACCATCGGTTGAGCAAGCTGCTGGTACGTCAACAAGGGTAATCTCTTAGTACTTTTTAGTCAGATTTTAGGCACAAATTTCTTCAGAATTCTCTAATGCTGTTACCACGGGGATTTTACTGACTTGCTAGGAGGTTCGAATTCCCCTGGGGGTATTATAAAACCAACCTGTTAAGGTACTGTAGCAACTAAGAAGTGATTCAGTACTTGATTTATCTTACATATACGTAAGAGATTTGTAGAGGTAAAGTTAAGAGGCAAGAGGGTCAGAAAAAGCTTTGCTCAAAGAGTTTACCTCCTGCCTTTCACGTTGTTAGCTAAAGACTTCTGCTACGCGCTGACGAATAGCAACTAAGTTTATTTGCATATCTTTACTAAGGCGGCGCTCTATAATCGAGACAGGCATAGTACGCTTTGGTAAAACACAAACGATATATTCTAAATTTGTTCCAACGCGCTCGGCTAAACAGTACGGCTCTAAGCACCAGCTACCAGAAAAATCCTTAAAGTCACCCTCAACCATCTGAAAATCAATTTTTTGCGGAAACTTCTCTTCTAAGTCAAGGATGACGCGTGCAGAGAAATTGAAATTCAGTAAACGCTGAGTGCCGACTTGTTCCAAGCGGATACCACCTGTGGGATGTTCAAGGCGCTGACTGCGAGCCAGGTTCGGGATAAAGTCAGCTAACGTCTCATAGTCGGTGAGGACTTGCCATACTTGCTCGATTTCATGAGGAATTTGGATGCGTGCAGAAATACGGCGATATCGCTCAGCTAAGCGCTCAGTTTGGACTTCTACTGCCTGTAACAGCGCAGTCGTTGCAGAGGTATTAGACAATTCTACTTCTAAATTAGGGTTGTAGTCTTGAGTCACAGTTGTACTAAGTTTGAGCTTGGTCAAAAGTTAAGGGTAGCGTAAGTTTAAAACAAACTTCACTACTGCCATCACTTGTCGTACTAGAAACAGCGATCGCACCGTTGATGTGTTGTACTAAACACTTTACCAAAGCTAAACCCAATCCAGTGCCTTGAATCGCCTGTTGAGTTACACCCTTACCGCGACGAAATTTATCAAAGATATGCGCGACGTCTTCGGCTGAAATCCCAGAACCGCGATTTTTAATTTGCAAAACAATTTGATCGTTGTAGTGTCGGACTTGAATATCAATCCTAGAGTTAGGTTCGGAATATTTACCAGCATTCGTCAATAGTTCTTGAAGAATGCGATTCAAACTTTCTGCATCCGTTTGTAAGACTAAAGGCGTTTTTGGCATATCGACAACAAAAGTCAGTCCTTTTTCCGTCCATTTGTCTTCAAACGAACGAGCTATATTCTGCAGTTGCGCGGTGAGATTAACAGATTCTACGTTTAAAAGTGCTTTATGCGACTCGAGTTCTTGGAGCTTCAGGAGATCGTTGATCAGATTGATCTCTTGCGAACACTGCTGCTCTAGAATATCTAAATACTTAGCTTGTCGCTCTGCAGATATTCCCGGTTGACGTAGCATCCGAATTGCGAGGCTCATGCTTGTCAGTGGTGTCCGCAGTTCGTGATTCATCGTACTTACGAATTCGTCTTTCAACTGATTGAGTTGTCGTAGCTGATCGATTTGCTGGCGTGTTTTTTCGTAGAGTTTAGCTTGGACTTCTAGGCTGCGCTGTAGTTGTGCTGTGCGTTCGTCTACTAAAGATTGCACTTGCCGCAAAGTCTGACTTTGAATAATCGCCGTACTGACTTGAGTCCCGACGAGTTCGAGTAAAGCTAGCTCATCAGCTTGCCAAGGATGAGGGCAAGAATGTTGTAGTACAATAAATCCCAACACCATGCCTTGATTTTCTAGCGGAAGCATGGCTAAAGCAGGCCAAGCTTGAAAATCAAAAATCGGATGAGTTTCTTGCGCTAAGTTAAGTTGAGATAAATCTTCCTGGTTGTTAATAACAATAGGTTGAGGGAAGTTGAGGAGTGCTTGCTGACATAACCAACTTTCAGAGATTGAAAATTGGCGGGTACGAATATAATTATTAACTTCTGAGTTAGAACACTGCCATTCGCAAGCAACTGTAGCTGTTGCTTTAGGTACTTTATTCTGCTGCTGGCGTACTTTGAAGCGAAGATCGGTGTATTTTAGGGTAATGATGAAGCCGCGCTCGATTTTGAGTGCTTGTGCTGTGCGAGAGAGTGCTAGCTGAAAAATTTGATTTAAGTCTAAAGAACTACGGCTAGCCATTGTTATCTGGTTGATCAATGTTTGATATTGCGCTGAAGTCTCGACTTGCTGCTGCAAAGAAGCGATCAACCGATTTTGGGTAATTTGAGCAATGGCGATCGCCACAGATGTCGCCACAGCCAAGGCGCTTTCTATTTCTTCCTCACTCCAACAATGAGGCTGTGCGCGTAGAAAACTGACAACTCCGCTGATTTTCCCGTCGTACCATAGCGGAACCCCCAAAATAGCTCCTACCTCTAGTGGCAACTGTACAGTTAACTCCTGAGCGGGAGTCGCCTGCACATTATCAAATGCAAACTTCTGAGACTCTGCGTATGCAAGTGTGAGTTGTTGTAGCGAAAGCAATAAAGGTTGTAGGGGAAGTGTGATGTCCCTATTCGCACACCAATGACCCACCGCTTGAGCAGAGGTGTGCTGCGGTGATGTCATAACAATAATCGTGCACCAGTCTACCTGGAAAGCTTCTCCAAGGATCTGTGCTATTTCGCGTAGGCGTGTTTGGTCATCACAAGCATTTAAGATAATTTGATTGATTTGATACCCCAGATGGGCGGATTCTTGCTGGTGCTGCATCAATCTAACCGAATATTTTGGCGAGCAATTAGTTTCACCTGGGCAAGGGGATGTCGACGATAAAAGCGGCTTCATCTTTGATATGCTTGGTTGTAGTAGTCGCATAGTTGGAAAGAACGATGCTTGAAGAAGCATCCAATTGCTAAGCTCGACCGTATTTTGTTGTATATTGCCCAAGGACTAGTGGACATAACTGCTCACTTTCTGGTTAATACCTTTTCACTTAAGATGCCCTAATTCAGCGAGAGTTGTATAATAGAATTTTGAAAAAATATAAAAGCCTTCATAAGCACGAATATTGGTGATTTCTTGCTCCACATTATCCTGCTTGTAGCTATATAGAATCAGTAGATTCGCTGATTATAAGCAGTTTTTTTTGATGAAGAAGAAGTTGCAAAAACAGCTTGTACGCTACCGTTTTTTCGCTCAGAAGACTTCAGTTTTTGCGTAAAAATCTGAGGGTAGCGAGAATAGGTTACCCGCTACTCTCCACAAGCTACTGAAAAGCTTGAAAAATTTTCACTAAGGTGCTACTTTGATAGGCTGTTTATACTCAAGGGAACTAAATCTCCGTAGGTAGTTAACCCCAACAGCATCGATTCTTGTGGTCGAATTAATTGTCCTGTAATGGCACAGTATTCTTCTTTCTGGGCTGTAGCGGGAATACTGGCACGAATGTCAGTTGACAGGTGAATGCGATCGCCCGATTTATGCTGTACGTATTTCCACAGAATATCGCGGATTAATGCTTGATAACCTTGATTTCCAGCAAGTTCTTTTAATCGCTCTTTGAGTTCTCTTTCCAAGCGGATGCTGGTAACTTCCATTTCCGTCGTTGTGGTACGTGTCAGTGTATGCATTTTTTCTCCTGAAGTATCTAGACAGGTTAGTAATACAAGTGTAGTATGTTTAAAGTAATGTTCAAGTAACTCGATTAACCGTTAGCGTTCAACTTGTCGTTTTGAGGCAAGGCGCTAATCGGTATTAAGCAAACTACTCCTAACGCAAGAGAAAATTCTGTGACTGTAAACTTTACTTCGATTTCAGCAATTTTTCCTCAAAGAACAACCCTTTGGGAATTAGGAGCTATAGAAGTAGAGATTGAGAAAGCTAGCAATGCTGTACAACACACAAGTCGCGACACAAGCGAAAATAACCTAGTTAGCGAAAAGAGATATGAAAATTTAGCAGATTTGCTTGATAATGTGCTGCCGGCTGCACTAAAACCAAAGAAGCCAAGCGGGAGGTATAGATGGCGTGCTATACCTAAACCAAGATAGAATTCAAAGTCTTTATCCAGCCCCCGCTTCTGGCGTATAGAAGAGGGGGTTTTTTATATAGATTAGGAGACGAGTTGTCATGATCGCAAGTCAAGTATTAGAGCAATCGGTGGTTGTATTTTCGAAAAATTACCTGCCGATCAGTAAAATCAATGTACGACGCGCTATTCAATTGTTGATTGCAGGTAAAGCGGAAGCACTCGATTTGACTCAAGAAAGCTGGTTGGTGCGATCGCCGAGTATGGTGCTTGTCGTTCCAGCATATATTCGGTTAACCGTCACAAGTGTCGAACGGATTTGGAAAGTTCCACCAGTCAATCGACGCGAAGTCTTGCGGCGCGATAACTATACTTGTCAATACTGCGGTAGCCATAAACATTTGACGCTCGATCATGTCATTCCCGTGTCGAGAGGTGGTTTACACACCTGGGATAACGTCGTCACAGCTTGCGAACGGTGTAACCAACGCAAAAGCGATCGCACTCCGATTGAAGCAAGTATGCCCTTACACACCAAACCAAAAGCCCCGATGCATCCCACAGTGGCTTTTGCCGAGCAGTTTTGGCGATCCGAGCCATTTCCACCTGAAATAGGAGGAACTTCAAAGCACAATGCTGAAACTAACATATCTTAATAATGGCTTCGATTTAGAGCATTTAACGCAACCATTAGAGGAATGGGTCGCATTCCGAGTTATTTTGGCACTGAGCGTAGGTCAGCACGTCAGTGTCGAACCTAGCACGGCTTCATTTTTATTACCCGCTGATTTACCAGGATTAAATTCACTTGCAGTCGAGGCACAACGCTTAGGCGAGGATATCATGACAGTGTGTGCTTGTGACGCAGAGTATATCGAAGTTTCCCTGTACGGAACTTGGCTTGCAGTCAACAGCGAAACGGAAGAAGGTATCTTTGTAACTAATCTGTATTATGTTGTTGAGTTTTTACTGTTTAAGCTATGGCAAGCAGCCCAAGTAGGTGCAACAGTAGTTGGCGAGTAAAAGTATTTGAGCATTGCGCCCATCGGATTTAAGCCCTTAGATAGGGTATACACTCTATTTTTCGATCCTAAGCTGAATGTGTGTTCAGTTATCTCATGCGAGGTAGATATGTCTAGCGGTCATGCCGATCGTAAAGGTACTTCTGACAAACCTAATACAAATGCTGAAGGTGTCATGGATATTGCAGCGGATAAAACCGTCGATCCAGAAGAACTTCTACCTGAAGGAGCTACTACCAATACAACAAGAACGCAAGAATTTGTTGATTATCCTCCTGCAACACAACGCCCCACCGAAGAACCACAATAAGATTTAATATTGCATTCGCGAGCAAGCTAGTAATAACTTTAGCAGTCCTAAAATAGTTGTAAAACCTCTATATCTTTTCTTTTCGTGAATGTACCTTCTGAAAGAAGAGTTCTGTAATTATAAAACTGTTGCTCTACCTTTAGTTAAAATCGCCAATAAATTTTCACGTTCTGTAATATTCAGACATAAATTTCATTGAAATTACTTTTCAAGTTGTTTGCTAAAAAATGGCTGATATTCAATCATTAAAACAAATTTCAGATACGATTTGGGAAATTCCAATTTCATATAAAGAAGGAATGCGCGTTCCAGCACGTATTTATGGAACGGAAAAATTAATTCAAGAAATGGACGACGCGGTTTATGACCAAGTCACTAATGTAGCAACACTTCCAGGAATAACTCAATATGCCTTGTGTATGCCAGATGGACACTTTGGCTACGGTTTCCCGATTGGTGGAGTTGCAGCAATGGATGTAGAAAATGGCGGTGTTATTTCTCCGGGAGGCATTGGGTTTGATATTAACTGTGGAATGCGCTTAGTAGTTACAAATCTGACATACGATGAGGTAAAACCATATATTAAAAAAGTTGTCGATCGCCTTTATGAGCGAGTTCCGGCTGGAGTGGGAAGCACTGGCTTCGTCAAAATATCGCGAGATGAATTTCGCAAAGTTGTTGAACAAGGTGCGCACTGGTGCATTGCTCATGGCTATGGTTGGGATGAAGATTTAGAACTCACAGAAGAAAACGGCTGCATTGCTGGTGCCGATGCTGCCAAAATTAGTGAAAAAGCAATTGATCGTGGTTTTAATCAAATTGGAACTTTAGGTTCGGGAAACCATTATTTAGAAATTCAAGTTGCTAAGAAAGAGAATATTTTCGATACCGAATTAGCAGCCAAAATGGGCATTACACAACCAAATCAAGTTGTTGTGATGTTCCACTGCGGAAGTCGTGGCTTTGGACATCAAGTTGCTACAGACTATTTGCAAGTGTTCCTCAAGGTGATGGAAAGCAAGTATGGCATTAAGATATTAGACCGCGAGTTAGCATGTGCGCCATTTAATTCACCAGAAGGACAAGCGTACTTTTCGGCAATGAAGTGTGGTTTAAATATGTCGTTTGCGAATCGTCAAGTGATTTTACACCGCATTCGCGAGGTTTTCTCAGAAATTTTTGGGCGTTCTGCCGAAGAGTTGGGAATGCATATGGTGTATGACGTTGCGCATAATACAGCTAAATTAGAACATCATATTGTCGATGGCATAGAGCGATCGCTTTTAGTTCATCGTAAAGGGGCAACTCGTGCATTTGCACCAGGAATGAGCGGTCTTCCTGCAAAGTACCAACCGATCGGTCAACCAGTGATTATCGGTGGCAGTATGGAAACAGGATCTTACTTACTTGTTGGCGTACCCAGTGGCGCCCAAAGTTTCTTTAGCACGGCACATGGAAGTGGACGCACCATGAGTCGAACTAAGGCGCGAAAAACATTTCGTGGGGAAAAACTGCAAAAAGAGATGCAAACGCGGGGTATTTACGTTCGCAGTACCTCGTGGGCTGGTTTAGCCGAAGAAGCTGGAGGTGCTTATAAAGATGTTGATGAAGTAATTGAAGCTGCAGAATTAGCAGGAATTAGCAAAAGAGTTGTGCGTTTTACACCTATTGGGAATATCAAAGGATAATTTATGCTTTTGGCGATCGCCCATCAATAATTTGTAAGGAGAATATATGTGGGTTTTCTGTTGTGGAATGTATCGTTCTGCTTCAACCCTGCAGTTTCAAATCGTCAGTCAGCTTGTTAAAGAGACTCGTATAGGTCAGCAAGTAGGATGGATAGATGCACAACGCTTTTCAGAGGTACGTAATTCGTATCAAAGTTGTCAACAATTAAAAGTTGTCAAAGTCCACCAATTTACAGATGCAATAGGCGAGGAGTTTAACCAAAACAATGCAATAGGTATCTATACATTCAGAGATATTCGAGATGTTTATGTATCAATGATGCAGCAGCAACAGAAATCTTTTGATGCTATTTGGAATTGGCACGGGCAAGACTTTATTCAAACTTGTCTAAATAATTACAAACAGTGGACAAGTTTACCAAGAGTTCTTGTTTCTCGCTATGAAAATATTTGTCAAAACATAGCAGAAGAAGTTCAGCGTATTGCTATGCACCTTGGCATTGACATTGACGCAGATAAATATCAAAACATAGCATCACTTTTTACACTAGAAAAACAACAAAACCGAATCAAAAAATTTCGAGAGCAATTAATGCAAACCCCTCTGAATCCTGACGACCATAGAGCACTGGTCGATTATCATGATGAAGGTAGTTTGTTACACATAAACCATATTACTTCCGCTAAAACAGGTATATGGCAAAAGCATTTAGCTCCAAACGAAATAGCTAAGATTGAAACTAAAGTCAAAGATTGGTGCAGAAATAACATGTACGATTACATTATGTTTTTACAGTCAATATAGTTTTGTTGCAATACCAGGAAGTTATGCAGACACGCACGCCACTCACAGTTATTACAGGTTCTCTTGGTAGCGGTAAGACAACATTGCTGCGTCATATTCTCAGTTCAATTCCTCAAAAAATTGCTATTTTGATGAACGAATTTGGCGAAATTGCGATTGATACCAAGATTATTCAAGGGAAAAATGTCGCAATGGCGGATTTGGGTGGTGGCTGTGTTTGTTGTTCGCTACTCGGAGAATTTGAAGCAGCAGTTGATGAAATCATTGACACAGTAAACCCAGATATTATTGTGGTAGAAACAACAGGTGTAGCAGAACCTGACGCGTTAGTATTTGATATTCAAGAAAGTTTAACTAAAGTTCGGTTAGATGGTGTAATTACTGTTGTTGATGCTGATGCAATGGTGAAATATCCAAGTATTGGTCACACGACACGAATGCAGATTGAAGCCGCAGATATAATTTTACTCAATAAAGTTGATTTAGTAACAGAAGAGCAATTGCAAGCAATTGAAGCAAAGTTACAATCGTTTAATGAAGTTGCTGAGATTGTACGAACTCAACGCTGTCAAGTTGATCTAGATTTACTATTTGGAATTGCAAGGGAGCGACTCCAGCCAGAGCCACATCACGTTCATCAACCTGAATTTGAGTCGTTTAGTTATACAACACAGGCTATCTTAAAAAGAGAATGTTTTGAGGGTTTTGCTGATAAATTGCTAGAAAAAGATGTGTATCGGGCAAAAGGATTTATAAGGTTTACCGATCGAGTTTATTTATTTAATTTTGTGGCTGGAAGATGGGAGTTAGAACCGTTTGATCGAGATGCTACCGAGTTAGTTTTTATTGGTAAACAGGTCAAAAAATATCAACAAGAAATTATCGATCATTTAAAAAAGTGCGAGCAGTAATATGCCTTATGAATATTTGGAAGATCTTGCGATCGCAGACATTGCTTTTCGAGCTTGGGGAGAAAGCTTAGAAGAATTATTCATCGCAGCAGGTGATGCAACGATTAATACAATGATTGATAATATTGATGCGATCGCACTTCAAGAAACTCGCACATTCCACTTGGAGAATGACTCGCTAGATATGTTACTATTCAACTTTCTTCAAGAATTTATTTACTATAAAGATAGCGAATTACTACTGTTGCGTCCGCAACAAGTGAAGTTAGAAGAAAAATCAGAAATATACCACCTTCAAGCAGTTACCCAAGGAGAAAAGCTTGATCCGAAGAAGCATCATCAGCGCGTAGATGTGAAAGCTGTAACTTTACATCGTTTCCAATTAGAAAAAACTGCTAATGGTTGGCAAGCTATAGTAATTTTGGACATTTAATAAGAGGTAGTAATTATAATTCTTTTGTAGTAAGCGATCAATGAAGTAGGCTGTGTTTTTGATACAAATGTAATTATCAGTAGGCTTCAGTTTGAAAATAGCAAACCTGGGCAGGTTCTGTATTCTTTAGTAGATGGCGAAGTATTACTATAGCTTGAACGGAGAAGCCCATTACATAATTACTGGCGACAAAGATTTGCTTGTATTACTCCATGTCGGAGTGTGGTTATAGTTACAGCAGAAGAGTTCTTAACGACAATTGAGCATGAGTAGCAACGGCATATTGGGAAATACATAACTAAATAAATTTATAACTCCACAAAAAGACAGAGATATATTTCAAGCTTTGTGGGGAGCATCTTGGGATTTATCTTATATTCAACTAATTCATCAGTATAATGGTGTTCGACAAGAGGGAAATTCTTATCCTCAATATATTTTAGTTACAGATGATGAAACATGCTCTACTATAGGTAATTCAGCCAAAGGTACTTCTGGTTTCGACTACGGAAATAATATTTATAATGGAGTTATGATGGATTGTGATTTTCCTCACACAGACGATGTTAACGACTATTTATCTGAAATAACTTTCCAGATGAATATTGACGTACTAGACCGAGCAAGAAAGCGGGCATCAATGTCTAATGAAGAATGCCAAAAGGAGATTGAAACAATAATTAGTAATGCTGAATCGCTTATTTCTAATTTAACCAATCAACTACAAACTTATAGTAAATAAAGATTGAGTTAATCATTTTTTTAAGAAATGCTAAAAGCTCCTTGTGTAAAAATTTTTATTGATGAGGTCGGAGTTATTCATACTACATAGTTTAGTTACTCTACTTCTAATGAATAATAATCGTCAAGTCAAAATTAGTAAATATCTCAGTAAGCATCTGCGTCATCAACCAGAACGTCTTGGTTTAAAATTAGCTCCTGGTGGTTGGGTGAAAGTAGATGAATTATTAACAGCGTGCAATAAAAATGCCTTCCCGATTAGCCGTTGTGAATTAGACGAAGTTGTTGCTAAAAACGACAAAAAACGCTTTTCTTTTGATGTTACTGGTAATTTAATTCGAGCCAATCAGGGGCATAGTGTAGAAATTGATTTACAACTAGAACCAGCCATTCCTCCAAAGGTGTTATATCACGGAACTGGGCACAAAGCTGTAGATTTAATTCAGCAACATGGATTAAATAGAATGTCGCGACATCACGTACATTTATCGCCAGATATTGAAACAGCGCGAAGAGTTGGTGCTAGACACGGACATCCAGTTGTATTTGCAATAGATGCAACTGCAATGCAGCAAGCAGGTTATACTTTTTACTGTTCTGAGAATGGTGTTTGGTTAGTAGATAGCGTACCAACTGATTATCTACACCGCATCTAAAGACTTAAAATGTTTAATACCCTCCTAAAATTCCTCGGCGCTTTGCTTCAATTTCTGCACGACGAAATACTATTAGACCTAAGACTAAATATGCTAAGCCGTTAAAAAAGGCTAGTGAAATTTCAACAAAATTTAAACTTAAATTGCGTGCCATTAAATCGCGGAGAATTCCTGCACCCATTGTCATTGGTAACACAAGCCGCACAATCCATAATGTTCCACTCCAAGTTTCGCTTGGAACCGCTAATAAAAATAATAAAGCAAATTGTGTCAATCCAAGTAATTGCTGAATGCGTTTAAATAGTAAAGCTAATGAAGCCATGAGGAATGCTAAACCGTAAGCACCGAATAAAACTGTCAGCAGCGGCAAAATTAAAGTTGGGGGAAAATATAACTGTCGTCCTGTTAGTAAGAGAATGAGTAGTAAAATTCCTGTAATTATGACAATATTGATAGTTAAACTGGCGATCGCACGTGCTAAAAAAACTCGCGGTACACCATAGGGTGTCAGCATGACTTGCTCTAAAGTCCCTGTTTGTGCTTCAATTTGCAGGATACTGACAATACTTGTAACAACAAAGATTACCAAAGTCCACAGCACGTACCCAACAACGATCGCATCCAGGCGATCGCCAAATTGTAAATTGGGACCTGCAATGTAACGCGCGCTGAGAAATAAACCGTAAAATACAGATGTAATAATAACAACTCCGGCAACAGCATCAACAGGATAGCGCGTAAACTCAATCCAACTGCGTTTGAGTTCAGCTAAAAATAATTCAAGCATTGCGGTTATCTCGGACAATTTTGAGGAAAACTTGCGTCAAGTCAGCTTGTTGTTTGACTTGGATTAAAGGTAGAGGGTTGAGAACAGCTAAAACTTGGTATAAACCTGCTGAGGTTCCCTCATAAATAATTCTATCGGCTTGGATGATGACACCTAGAGATTCAAGTTTACTCGTTTGTACAGAATCTAATTCACCTGCTATCTCAATAACGTAAGTAGAACCAGAAAAACGCCGAATAATTTCGCGCGTTCGTTCCTCAGCTAAAATTTTGCCTTGTTGAATAATTGCGACGCGATCTGATATTTCTTCTGCAACATCAAGTTGGTGTGTTGTGAGTAAAATCGCACAACCTTCACGCGCAATTTCGCGTACTAAAACTTTGACATTTTGACTCGCTTCTACATCTAAACCTAACGTTGGTTCATCGAGTAACAATAAGCGTGGATTGTGAACTAAGGCGACAGCGATCGCCAACTTTTGCTGCATCCCGCGTGAGAGTGTTTGTACTGGGGCGCGGCGTTTTGATATCAAGTCGAACCTTTCTAATAATTGCAGTCCGTTTTTATGCGCTACACGGCGATTTAGCCCGCGTAATGTGCCAAAATACTCTAAGTTCTCTTCGGGAGTTAGTCGCCAATAGAGATTGCGATTTCCTTCTAAAACTGCACCAACTAAGCGTAGCGACTTCGGATTGCGATGCGGATCAGAACCGGCAATTTTGACTGAACCTACGTCAGGTTTGATTAAACCCGCAATCATTTTGATGCAAGTCGTTTTTCCGGCGCCGTTGGGACCTAAAAATGCGAGAATTTCACCAGAATTGATGTTTAAAGAGACACCGCGTACAGCTTCAATTAGCTTTTTGCGTTGCTTGTATGTTTTGTGTAAGTTGTGAACTTCGAGGGCGATCAAGAGAGGGGTAAGGTGTGAGGGAATGTCTGAGGCTTTACCTTCTGTAATATATTGTAGAAGGTATCTTTTGATTGTTTATTCGGGTAGCCAGCCAAATTGTTGAACTAAGCATTCGGCGATGCGACGGGCTGCGCCTGGTTTTCCCATACGTTGGTAGCCATTTTTGGCGATTTGTTCGAGTTTTTGAGGATCTTGAAGTAGCGATCGCACTGTATCCGCAACTTGTTTTGGATGTTCGAGTAAAATCAATGAGGAACCAAGATGGCGGCTTTGGGCTTCAGCAAAGGCATAAGTGTATTGTGGTCCATTTCCTGGAAAGGCGATCGCACATTTTCCTAAACCAATAAATTGTTCGGTGGCTGTTCCCGCCATTGCTATTGCTAAATCGGCTTGGTGTAAGCAATCGTTGTAAGCATTTTGAGTTAGAATCACAGATGCATTTTTGTATTTAAATGTCAAGCCTTCCTGAGGAAAACCTGAGTTAATAAGACTTTGAATCAATGGTTCTAGAGTTAATGTCGGGGCGATCGCACCCAAAAAAACAAGCGATCGTGTCGGAAACGCGGCGATTAATTCGGTAACAGCAACGAGAATTTTTCGCCAATTTTCGTAAGCTTCAGGAGGGCGCGAACCAGGAAGTAAGAGAATTGTTAACCGCTGCGGATCGCGTTCTAACTTTAATACATTCTGCGCCTCTAATCGATCCATCATGGGGTTTCCCAAATCGAACGCGGGAATTGCCAATTTTTGTAGAGTTTTAGTTGTTAACGTGTCTCGCGGAAAAACCGCTTTGCAACGTGGGTGCCTCATTAAATAGCGGTCGAAAGGATGATAAACTGAAGCTGACAAATTTTCTAAACGCGAGAGTAGCGATCGCCTAGGATGCCATCCAAACTCATCTTGTCGGTAATATTCTGATTTTGCTGTACCGATAAAAGCGTAATTCGCCCCACTGCTCCACGCAAAAAGTAACGGTACAATATCACCGACAGCTAAAATCGTTCCACCTTGTTTTGCCCAGCTACGAACGACCTTCATTTGAGACAAAGTAAGTTTTAGCAAACCTCCTTGTAAATCTCGTAAAACTTGTCGACCATCCATATAGATAAATCCACCAGAAGGCATTGTTTGCACTTTCCCAATAATGGGAATACTAAATTGAGTGTAAGCGCGTCCTTCGCCAACGATGGGTAAAGCGGCGATGTCAATTGCACTTAACTGCTGTAATTCTTGGAGAATTCGCACAGCGATAACATCTTCGCCGTGACCATTACTAAGGCAAAGTAACTTTATCGGAGAACTTGGGGAAAATGCTGATAAATTATTCATTCAGAAACAAAATAACACCAGTATGTGTCTGTTAGTTCATAAATATAAGTTTGGTAATAGGTAATGGAATACGAACCATTAGCTACTAACCCCTATAGATAGATGAATTAAACTAATGATTATGCGTTTTTGTACTGCAATTTGTACCTTGGCTGGGTTGACTGCCATTGAGTTAATTTATACATCCTTAGCGACGGCTAGCCCTCAAGTGTTAGTTCCTAGTAGCGATGTGCAGTATTATCAAGAATATCAAAACGCGTTTATTATTCCCACAAAAGAACCGACATCAAATCCAGCACGCGTAGCAACGACTTCGCAGCAGTTACCCGCAGCGCGTAACGAGTTATTTGTAACTGCAACAGATGTGCAAATCGTCGGTGCAAGCGAAGAATTACAGCAAATTGTACGCAATGCGATTAAAACTCGTGTCGGAGGAGAAACGAGTGAAAGTCAGTTACAACAAGATGTCGCAGCAATTTTAGCGACAAATTTATTTAGCAATGCCACAGTAAGTAGTAACCCAACGACAACAGGATTAAATGTCGTGTTTCAGGTGGAACCTGTCATTGTGCGATCGCTACAACTGGCAAATGCCAAAGTACTACCACAAAACATTGCAATAGAACGCATAAAACCACAAATTGGCAATCCCATAAGCCCGACAGCGCTCAGTCAAAGCGTCGAGCAAATCAACGAGTGGTATGCTCAAAATGGCTATACTTTAGCGCGGGTCATCGCGATTCGTCCTAACCCACAAGGCGTACTCGCGCTAGAAGTCGCGGAAGGATTAATTAATGATGTCAAATTCCGCTTTTCTGATGAAGATGGGCGATTTATTGACGATCGAGGTAAACCAATTCAAGGACGAACGCAACTTGATTTCCTTCGCCGCGAATTGAATGTCAAACCTGGGCAAGTTTTTCGCGAAGAAACAGTTAAACAAGACTTACAAAAACTGTATCAGTTGGGATTATTTCAAAACGTCCGCGTCGCGTTAGAAGGCGATGCAACAAAAGTTGATGTCATTTATGATTTGACAGAAGCGCCTGCACGTGCTGCTAATTTTGGTGGTGGTTACAGTGATGATAGCGGACTATTTGCCACAGTCAGCTACAAAGATTTTAATTTTGGCGGCGTAAATGATTCGATCGGGGCTGATATCCAAATTAGTCGCCGCGATATTCAATTCGATGGAAGTTTCACAAGTCCCTATCGCGCGAGTAACCCCGATCGCTTCGGGTATCAAGTTAATGCATTTCGGCGTCGCGGGATATCCTCAACCTTTGATGGTGATGTTTCGTTACCCAACGACGATCGCCCGCGCGAAGCGCAATTTGGTGGAAGCGTTACCTTACAACGTCCGATTGATGATTGGCAAGCGTCAATGGGGTTAAACTACAAGCGTACCAGTATCCGCGATCGCGCCGGTAATATTTCTCCTGAAGATGAGTTAGGAAATCCGCTAACTTTAAGCGGTACGGGAATCGACGATTTGACGACAATCTCATTTACAGCAACGCGCGATTTTCGCAATAACTTTGTTAATCCTACCGACGGTTCGGTACTCAGCCTCAGCGCAGAACAGTCAATTCCCATCGGTCAAGGTGCAATCTCAATGAGTCGCCTACGCGCAAATTATAGTCAGTATATTCCAGTCGATCTCGTGGGTGGCAAAGACGATCCCGAAGTTTTCGCCTTTAACGTTCAAGGTGGGACAACGATTGGCGATTTACCACCGTACGAAGCCTTCAATTTGGGTGGTTTGAACTCAGTACGCGGGTACGGTAGTGGGGAAGTTGGCAGTGGGCGATCGTTTGTGTTAGCTTCGGCAGAATACCGCTTTCCGATCCTCGATTTTTTGGGAGGAGTTGTTTTTGCTGATTTTGCTTCCGATTTAGGTTCGGGAGACACTGTCCTTGGAGAACCAGCGGTAGTCCGCGATAAACCAGGAACAGGCTTTGGCTATGGTGCTGGCGTGCGGGTAAATTCGCCGATTGGTTTAATTCGTGCTGATTTTGGATTCAACGATCGAGGAGAAAGTCGCTTACAATTCGGATTCGGTCATCGCTTTTAAGAAGGAGCGATAAAGTAGAAGTCGAGATTTATACTTCATACTTTATCGTTCTTGTAAGAGGAGTGGTCATGTTAGTTGGAAAAAAATTGCAACGCGGGAAGTATACCTTAGACCAGGAAATTGGGCGCGGTGGCTTCGGAATTACGTTTAAAGCGACTCACCACTACTTAGGTCAAGTTGTCGTTATTAAAACAATCAACGAAGAACTGCGCCAGCATCCTGATTTTGTCAGTTTCTATCGGCAATTTCAGGATGAAGCCCGCAGATTAGCAACTTGCGTCCATCCTAATATTGTCCGCGTGAGCGATTTTTTTGTAGAGGACGCATTACCTTACATGGTGATGGACTACGTTCCTGGTCAAACGCTGGATCAAGTTGTTTTTCCTAACAATCCGCTTCCAGAAGCAACGGCAATTCACTACATTCGCCAAATTGCAGCAGCTTTACAAGTAGTACATAAAAATAATTTATTACATCGCGACGTTAAACCACAAAATATTATCTTACGCCAAGGTACGCAAGAAGTTGTCTTAATTGACTTTGGCATCGCCCGCGAATTTACCCCAGGTCATACACAAACGCATACAAATATTGTTTCCGAAGGCTACGCACCAATCGAACAGTATTTACCTCACGCACCGCGGACACCAGCATCTGACGTGTACGGTTTAGCCGCGACATTGTATTCGTTATTAACTGCGAAAGTTCCTGTTGCAGCAAGTTTACGCGATCGCGTCCCGATGCAAACACCCCGCGATCTCCAACCGCAACTGAGTATTGCGATTAACCAAGCTGTCATGCGTGGAATGGCGGTAGAAGCGAAGTTTCGCCCTGCGACTGTTGCAGAATGGCTGGCTTTATTACCTTCCGAGTCCTTCAATGCAGCGGAGATGCAAACACAACCAGCATCGACTCATACTGCTAGTACGGTTGCGGTAATTCCCCAGCCACAATCGATAGAACCGCCACGACAGGTTGTTGTCCCTCAGCGTAAGCGAGGATTATCTGGAATTGTACTTGGTCTTGGAGCCGCAGCGATCGCAGGAGTGGCAGCAGTTGCAGTTGCTAGCGTGATGTCTGAAGATGATAGTTCTCAACCAACGGCGCCGGCGATCGTCCCACCTAGTAATCTTCAACAAACGGGTGAAAACAACACCCAAGTTACGCCATCGCCACAACCCGAAACGACAACACCGCCAGAAGAACCAGCACCTTTTCGTTGGCGTCCGCGTACCCCTGTTGAATCAGAAGAATCAGCAACACCAACAGAAACACCCTCACCATCTCCCACGGAATCTCCTACCCCAGATCCAGCACCCGAATCGCCTTCGGTGGTAGACACGCCACAACCTACACCTGAACAACCATCTGAACAACCTTCACCGACAGAAGAAGCACCATCAATCGTAGTTCCAACACAGCCTGCTCCTCCAACACCGCCAGCAACTGAAGAACCGCAAACGGGTGATAACTTAAATGCACCAATTCAATCGCCAGAACCTCTGTCAGAATAAGAAAGATGAGGTGCGGTCGCGTTAAGTGTTGATGGTCAAGGCGATCGCGCACCGATCGCCAGAGTCTTAAGTGCGATAAATTGATGTTGTTGAGTACTTTCAACTCAATAACTAAATTTTCAGTTGTTTAACAACTAGGTATTGTTTCTCAAACCGTTATCATCAAATCTTTAAATGTTTTTTAAAAAACTTTTATTTTACTCTTTAACTCTTTCTGCTGGTCTTTTGTCTTTACTCCTGATTGTCTCATTACTTCCTAAAAGATTGGGAATTTCTGCACAAGCGAATGAGGTAACAATCTGCGTAAATCAAGTTGGTATTCATACTAATATTATTGTGCCTGTAAAAAATGAGCTACATAATTGGCAACAATTTTTAAATCTTAAAGAAATTGGTACAGATCCTCTAGGAAATTATCAATACTTAGGTTTTGGTTGGGGCGATCGCGATTTTTATCCAAGAAATCCTAGCGAAATTCAGGAAATCGTTCCTTTGGGAATACAAGCCTTATTCTTCTCTCGTGGCTCTGTCATGCGAGTCCAAGGCTATCCAGAAATACCTCAACATCACGATATTCACTGCGTAGGAGTAAATACTTCAAACTATTTAAACACTGTACAATTTATTCAAAACTCTTTCGAATTAACTCCTCAAGGACAAACAATATTGTTCGTGCGCAGTGAGGAATCAGAAGCTAGCTATTACGAGGCAAGAGGTCACTATTCAATTTTAAGAAATAGTAATAATTGGACTGCTGAGGGATTAAGACAAGCAAACATCAACACCCCCCTATGGGCAGGAATTCCGCAAGCCGTCATGTTTCACGTAAGTCGAACTCCTACCTAATATCATCTTCGGCTAAATCACCAGAATATTGGTATCGTTACGCTGTTATTAGGGGATAGTTACTATTTACTAATCTCTTGGAGAACTTTTCAAAAAACTTATACTTACATGCGACTAATATAAGGCGATCGCTCGCGTAAACTTTGCAATGCAGCAATTTGTTTGGCTTGCTCATTGAGGCGAATCGAAAGGCGATCGCACACTAATTCACACAACTCAAACGCGATCGGATCGGCAATTTGGTAATAAACATTACCCCCTTGGGGAGTACGAGTGACAATACCCGCTTGTAGCAAGACTTTCAAATGCTTCGAGACATTCGCTTGTCCGAGTCCAGTTATAGCAATAATTTCAGTGACATTTTTTGCGCCTGAAGTCAAACTACTCAAGACAGTTAATCGACTCACTTCAGATAAGACTTTGAAATATTCTGCAACAGGGGCAAGAGCTTGAGGAGATTGCATGAATATCCTTAAAACAGCATAAGATTGAAGAAATGCCACTATATCGCGCATAAGTAATATAATGGCGGTAAAAAAACGCACAAAGCATATTTGAGCGAAGATCCTAAGTTACACTCTATTCATCATGGGCAAAACGATGATAGAGGAAATCAAGTGCGTAGTTACGCAGTTTGTAGTATTGCGGATCTTCCATAATGCGGGCGCGATCGCGGGGGCGGGGAAACGGAATTTCCATGATTTCTCCAATTTTTGCGTGAGGACCATTCGTCATCATCACCAAGCGATCGGCTAAGAACAAAGCTTCATCAATATCGTGCGTAATCATCAACACTGTACAGCGATGGTCGTTCCAGATCTTCAACAGTTCTTCTTGTAATTCTTCTTTAGTAATCGCATCCAATGCCCCAAAAGGTTCATCTAAAATTAATACTTGCGGACGAATTGCTAAAGCTCGTGCGATGCTTACCCGCTGTTTCATTCCTCCTGAAAGTTGCGGTGGTTTTTTATCCGCAGCTTCCGCGAGTCCTACCATTGCTAAATGTTCGCGGACAATGGCTCTTTTTTCCGCTTGCGGTTTATTCGGGTAAACGGCATTAACCGCTAAGTAGATATTTTCAAACGCAGTCCGCCAAGGAAGCAAAGCATAGTTTTGGAAGACAACCATGCGATCGGGACCTGGTTTTGTAATCGGTTTAGAACCTAGCCGCACTTCTCCCGAAGTCGGGTGATTAAACCCTGCAACCATGTTGAGGAGTGTTGACTTACCACAACCAGAGTGACCGATAACACAAATAAATTCACCTTCAGCAACCGTGAGATTAACTCCCTCTAAAACTGTGTAGGGACCTTTTGATGTCGGATAAACCTTCGAGACATTTTCCATCACCAAAAAAGGTTCGCGTTGCGTTGCAACTGACACGGTTTGTCTTGCTGTCTCGGTATAAGCAAAAGTGCGATTAAACATTGCAATTCCAAATTCTAAATTTCAGTTGAATGAACGTAGTAATGTCTTTCCCTTACCCCTTACGCCGCCACAAGCGGACGTCGCGCATCAAGCACAACTTCAGCGATCGAGAAATCGCGCTTGATCGCTAAGCTGTTAAGATAACCAATCGGATCGTCCGCATTAAACACCGTTCCGTCAAATAACTTAATCGGCTGACGAGTATAACTAATATCTAATCCCAGTTCCCTGGCAGCAGTACTAAAGACACCAACCTTGCAAATGCGTTCGACAATTTCTACCCAGTTTCTCGGAAACGGAGTATCACCCCACCGCGCGAGTTGTGTCATAATCCACAGTTGTTCGGTACGACTCGGACGATTGATTGCCGAATCTGCATAAAACTGGTGATGTGCGTACTCTCGCATCGGACGATCCAAACTACACGTTGCGGTATTCGGATCTTCGATTTGGATATAAGCAAGATCTGTGCTGACGTACTCGCGCCGTGCAACGATTTCGCGCACTTCTTCAGAATTTGCCGGCTCTGCGCAGTAACGACATGCTTCTAAGAGTGCTTTCACTAACGCAATATGCGTGTTAGGATACGCTGCTGCCCAATCTTCACGCACGCCGAGAACTTTACCAGGATGTCCTAACCAAATTTCCAAGTCTGTCGCTATGGTAAAACCAACACCTTCTTCCGCAGCGCGGATATTCCAAGGTTCTCCAACGCAGTAACCGTCGATTGTTCCGGCTTGTAAGTCTACAATCATTTGTGCGGGAGGAATCGTTTTAAGCGAAACATCGCGATCGGGATCGATACCACCTGCGGCTAGCCAGTAACGCAGGAGTAAATTGTGCATCGAACTTGGATGTACCATACCCATGCGATGCTGTTTATTGGCAGTAGAATGCAGATAGGCTTTGAAGTCAGATAGTGTATAAATGCCTTGTTCGTAAAAGCGTTTGTCGAGCGTGATCGCGTTACCGTTACGCGTCATTGTTAGCGACGTTACAACAGGTAACGGACGGTTATCGTATCCTCCCAAAGTTAACCACATAGGCATCCCTGAAGGCATTTGCGCAGCATCTAAATATCCGCCAGTCATGCCATCGACAATTCCCCGCCAACTTGTTTCGCGTACGAGAGTCACTTCATCCAAACCATGCTTTGTAAAAAAGCCTTTTTCTTTAGCAACTGCTAAGGGAGCGCAAGCTGTGAGAGGAACAAAGCCGATCTCTAAATTGACTTTTTCTAAGCCGTGACGCGAAATTGCTGCCGTTTTCCGTGCCCGAATTTTTTTGATGCGCTTCTGCTGATTGAGGAAGTAAATCATCTCACTGCGCAAGCTGTAGTAACTAGGGTGTTCGACAACTTCCATGCGCTTGCGCGGACGCGGAATATCTACTTCGAGAATTTGACCGATTTTTGATTCGGGTCCATTGGTTAACATGACAATGCGATCCGATAGCAATACAGCTTCATCGACATCGTGCGTCACCATAATTGCAGTAACGTGGTTTTCCTCACAAATCCGCATCAGTTGTTCTTGCAAGTTACCCCGTGTTAAAGCATCTAACGCCCCAAAAGGTTCGTCGAGTAGAAGTAATTTCGGACGAATGGCTAAAGCGCGGGCGATCGCAACGCGTTGTTTTTGTCCGCCGGATAGCATCTCTGGGGGTTTATCGGCGTGAGGACGCAACCCGACCATATCAATATGTTGTTCGACGATCGCGCGGCGTTCGCCTGCGGGTAAATCTTTCATCGTGGCATTCACAGCCAAGGCAATATTTTCGCGGACGGTACGCCAAGGTAGCAGCGAATAATTTTGAAAGACGACCATGCGATCGGGTCCTGGTTTGGTAATTCGCTGTCCTTCAAGGGTGACGACGCCTTCTGTGGGTAAATCTAAACCTGCCACCATATTTAATAATGTTGATTTACCGCAACCAGAGTGACCAATTAAGGAAACAAATTCGCCTTTTTTGATTTGGAGATCGATGCCTTTGAGAGCTACGTATTGCCCACCACCGGCTAAATCAAAGACTTTATCAATGTTATCAACAGCAACGAATACAGACATAGTGGTTTGGTAATTGGTAATTGGTGATTGGTAATTGGGATTAAGTTTTTTGTCCCTGAGGTACGATGAGGGTTTCGATCCATGCCATGAGTTTGTCGAGGAGTAAGCCAACGATACCGATGTAGATGAGGGCTAAAATGACTTCGCTGACGTTGTTGTTTTGGTATGCTTCCCAGATGAAGAAGCCGATGCCAACGATACCGGACATAACGATTTCTGCGGCGATAATAGCTAACCATGCTAAACCGATCGCAATTCTCAATCCAGTGAAAATGTAGGGTAAGGCAGCGGGAATGAGAATGTTGAAGAAATACTCTTTGCGGGTTAGTTGCAATACTTTGGCAACGTTGTTGTAGTCTTGGGGAATCTGTTTAACGCCTACGGCAGTGTTGATTAAAATGGGCCATATTGCAGTGATGAAGATTACAAATAATGCTGCGGGTTCGTTTTGGCGTAATGCAGCAAGGGAAATGGGAACCCAAGCCAGAGGTGGTACGGTTCGTAGTAGTTGAAAGATCGGGTCTAAAGCTTTGGACATGACTCTGCTTGTACCGATCAAAATACCTAAACCAATACCAATAATTGCCGCTAAAATATAACTAATGGCGACGCGCTGTAAACTAGCTAAAATTTGCCAGAATAAACCTACATTTGTGCCGCCTAAGTTAAAGAAAGGCCAAAAAATTAGTATCCAGGTGTCTTGAACAACTTGAATTGGTCCAGGTAAGGTTGCACCAGGTGTCAAAGAGAAGAGTTGCCAAATAACTAGAAAAATGGCGATCGCTACGATTGGCGGTACAAGGTCGGGAAATCGTTTATTGATCCTTGAAAACCACGGACTTTGTAAGCCTCTAGCAGGACGGGTGCGTAACGTTGTCATTAACTTGGTTCTCCTAATTGGTGATTGGGAATTGGTAATTGGTTGCTGAAACCTTGAAGCTATTACCCATTACCGCTTAAATATTGACTCGCTTGATTTTTAAACTCTGGAGATAAGCGGTGGGATTGGCTGGGTCGAATCTGATACCATCAAAAAATTCTTCGACACCGCGTGAAGTGCTAGTAGGAATATCTGCGGCGGGAACACCAAGTTCTTGTGCTGCTTGTTTCCACAAATCTTCGCGGTTGACTTTATCGATCAAAGCATTGGCATTTGTTAATGTATCGGGCGGTAAAAAGCCCCAACGAACGCTTTCGGTTAAGAACCAAAGGTCGTGACTCTTGTAAGGATAGGAAACACTTCCCTTTTCGTCTTTCCAGTAAAGTGTTGCCATTGATCGGTCATCGATAACGCGATCGCCCATATCGATCTTGCCCATAAACGGATCTAAAAGCACCTCCTCTGGTACGTTAAAGTAGTTTCTGCTCGAAAGAATTTGCGTTAGTTCTTGGCGGTTATCAAAGTTGTCGCACCACTGTTGGGCTTCCATAATTCCTTTTAATAAAGCTTTTGTTGCTCTGGGATGTTGATCTACCCATTCCGCCCGAATTGCTAGATATTCTTCGGGGTGGTTTTTCCACATCTCTGCAGTTAACGCCGCCATGTAACCGATACCATCTGTGACAATGCGGTAAGGCCAAGGATCGCCGGTGCTAAATGCATCCATTGTCCCTGTTTTCATGTTGGCAACAGTTTGCGCGGCGGGAACTGTAAGTAATTTCACTTCACTATCAGGATCGATACCACCTGCGGCTAGCCAATAGCGAATCCACAAATCTTGATTGGCTTGTGGAAAAGTATATGCCGCTGTAAATTGCGTTCCTGCTGATTTTAATTGAGCAAATAATGATTCTTTACCGGCAAGGTTTAGTCCAATACCTTGGGCTCGATGTTTATTGGCGATCGCAATTCCATTGCCTTGTGTATTTAGCTGACACAAAACATACATCGGAATTCGGACATTGCCTTTAGTAATTCTGCCTTCAGAAATGAGATAAGGCATCGGCATTTGCCATTGTCCGCCATCAATACCACCACCAGCTGAACCAATCTCAACGTTATCTCGTGCTGCACCCCAGTTTGCTTGTTTTGATATTTCAACTTCGGTCATCCCATACTTAGCAAAAAAACCTTTTTCTTGTGCCACAATTAAGGGAGCCGCTTCCACAATTGGAATATAGCCTAACTTGATTCTGGGAGTTTCTGGAGCTTGTGCTGGATTAGTATTGGTAGCTGCAACTGGTTGGACTTGATTTGTGCTACCGCTACCCGCTGTTCCGGGTGGGTTTCCTAAGCATCCTTTAAGAAAAACTGACCCCAACGCAGATGCTCCAGCCGTTAATAAAAACTTACGACGAGATTGCTTTGTAAATTCGTTCATGTTCTCTCCAAGAAAACTTTATGACTTCAATAAGTTATTCATTGAAAATCCCAATTATTAGGAAGTCCTAAAAATTTATTACTTCTAACTGAGTAGTGAGATGCGACCACTAGAAAACCGCTGCAACTCTTGTTAAAAAACTTGCAGCTAATATTTTGGTTGATGTCAAAACATTTGCTAGCTGTTCTTTCTCGCAGTTAGCTGTGCGTTAATTGTAACTTTATCATCTTTAATTAATAATTGGTTCACCTAAAACCACAAATTATTAATGAAAAATTAAATGCTAGGTATAGGGATTTTTATAGGTGATTCTTCTTGTCCTTTTTCCGCAAATACTACCCTTAAGTTTTATTTATCAATACTCCTCAAACAACGTAATAATGTAGTTTTATTACAAAATTGGTTGGCGATCGCTATTAGGTGCTGTGAGGGTCATAAGTACGCCAAATACTTGTGTTTTAGGCTGGTAATTAGCTAAAACATTGAACTACAAAGGCTTTTATGTTTTCTAATGAGAAATATAAATTAATTCCTTAGGCAAAGTTGATACATTACGAATACTGTCATAACAAGTAAGCTAAATTAATTACTAAGACAAAAGATAAAATAGTTCTGAGCGAGGTAAATTCATGGCAGACATTGTTGATATTGCGGTAAGTGCAGGTTCGTTTAATACCCTAGTAACAGCCGTACAAGCAGCTGGTTTAGTCGAAACGCTTAAAAGCCCTGGTCCTTTCACGGTTTTTGCACCGAATGATGACGCTTTTGCGAAACTTCCACCCGGTACGGTACAAACATTGGTACAAAATATTCCCCAACTCACGCGGATTCTGACGTTTCATGTTGTTCCAGGAAAACTGATGAAGGCTGATTTAGCAAAAGTTGATTCGGTGACTTCTGTTGAAGGTTCACCTATTAGGATTGATTGTTCAGATGGGTTTGAGGTGAAAAATGCTACGGTAATCGCGCCTGATATTGAAGCTGATAATGGCGTCATTCACGTCATTGATACCGTTATTCTGATGGGATAAATTGTGAGGGTGGGTAATACTCACCCTTTTGGGGTAATTTTTGCACCAACAAAAGCACAACCTGAAGCAAGGCAATATGGAAGAATTATTAGAACTTAAAGAACTTCTGATTCATAAAGATTTTGAAGGTGCTTTTGCTTTGGTTGAAGACTTGGAAGAAATGGGAAAAAAAGGCATTGCTCGAAACGTTCGTTCTTATGCTAAGGTTTTACTTCTGCACCTGATCGAACAACAAGTTGAGCAGCGCACTACCAAGTCTTGGGATATCTCGATTCGCAACAGTATCAGAGAAATTAAAGATCTTAATACACGTCCATCAGGTAAAGGAACGTACCTGAACAACAAAGAGTTGTACGATGCGATCGCAGGTGTGGTAGATAGTGCTGATCAAGCCTCAATTGAAGCCGCAGAAGGGATATATGAAGCGCGACAGATTGAGCAAAAGATAGATCGAAGTGAAGTTATTGAACGTGCGATCGCGCTAATCCAAGAAGGTAATTAAGCAAATATTTGTCTCACAGGAATTTGTAAATTGGCAAGTAGTGGAGAAGTTAATTCATCATTTGCAAACAGTGTTACTTTCAAATGCAAAGCAGCTTTTTCGCGACGATAAACTTCAATTTGTTGTTTTTGCCAATCAACTATCCAATATTCTTGTACGCCTCTAGACGAGTAGAGTTTAAGCTTGACTTCTTTGTCACGGCGTTCGTTTTCACCACCACTAGACAAAACTTCTACAACTATAAATAGTAAACGGACAATTTCTAATTCAAGCTAATAATACCTGAAATTAGAACGTTTACTACATTACTCGTTGTGGGATTTGGATTTGTTCTTCCTATTGTATTGGAACATACAGAAAACAAAAAATACACTTATTGGATAACCGTATCGTTTTTTTTTCATTGCCTTGATTTTTTCCTGAAATAAGAAATAATCTTGAGCAAATTGCTGTAGAATTCGGAGGTTCTCTTTTTTGTTCCTAAGCTTATAAAGATTGGCAAGAGCGGCGACGGCTTCTCCCTAGCTTAACGCTTTTTACAGGTTATTTTTTAGTTATTTATGTATATTTTAAAGCGTGTTTTCTCTGTAATCTTGAATCTTACATCATTAACAACTACACGCGATAGTTTTAAGTAGCTAAATAAAAAGCCCCCTTAGTAAGGGGGTGGAAAAGACTACCGATAATCTTGCCGCTGAATATACCGTAAACGCGCAGCGTCGCGGATACCGTATTCTGGGCGCGTGAAGCGATTTAATTGGGCTTCAAAAAACTCGCGATTGGCTTGTAAATGTTTTGGATTTGGGTCATCTAAAGGATACAACAATGCAGTTCGCAATGCTTGAATAACCGCAGAAGTGACGCAATACATCGAGCGTTGAAAAGTAATACCTAATTGAATGAGCATATCGTCTTCACCGCGACAGTGTTGCCGATAGTAATCAACCAAATATTGCGGTAGAAAATGCAACATATCTTGCATTAACAATGTAGGAGGAATACCCGCAGTACCAACAGGGAAGACATCCGCATATAGGATACCGTAGTGAAAATCTTTTTGATCGTCGGGGATTTGTCGTGCTTGCGCGTTGTATGACTTTGTTCCTCGGAAAGGTGAAGTGCGGTAGAAAACTGCTTCGACATAAGGTAATGCAGCTTCGTACAACCACATAAAGCCTTTTGATTTAGGAATAATTTCGTAACATTCACCGCGAATGTAGACATGGTGATAAATGGGACGCCCTGCGACTGCAAAGATGCCGTTGACCAAGAAATTCATTGCATCAGGTACACTCTTAAAATCACCAGCATCGTAGCGATCGCTCATTTCAAAAAATACTGGTGCCATCACTTCCCAGAACAAACCCAGATTGCTGTAATACGACATCTGGCGACATTGTTCCAAAAACATGTCAGGAAACAGTTTATACATCCCCAGCATTAAGGGATTGCCCTTAAAGTAAGCTTTAATAGCTCGATCTGCATTTGCTTTGTACTCGTCGCTGTCTAAGTACGAGTCAAACTTATTGTACGGCGCATACATTCCGCGATGCCACAACATTGCCCGCATACATTCTTCAGCAAATTCCATATTGATGCGATCGTGGAACCAATGATGCAGCAGTTTAGGCATTTTGAAGGTTTCGCCCTTCTCTATAAACTCTAAAAGTTCAGGATGCGCTGTCGCTTCGCCTTTTTGCCAAATTCTTAAATCAGCATCGTCACCTGCATAGTGATTGTGCAGTTCCAGATACTCTTTGGGGATGAAGTATTTAAAAAAAGGAAAAGGATCGAGAAAGACGCGTTCAGCAATATACAGCAAGTCGCGCCAATAAAAATCCATTGGTACGGCGTAAGCTTTATAGATGCCAATAATTTGCATCAAGTTTTCTGGGGTATCGGGTAACATTGCCCCACCAGCTTCTAGACGGTGAACAACATCAGCGAATTCGTGCTGTGATGGTGGTAATTTAGCGACTGGAGGTTGAATCGTTGCGGTCATAGTAACTGGTAATTGATAATTGGTAATAAAGAAAAGTTAGAGGTCAATCCATCCATCTAAAATGCAGCTAGTCACTATTCACTAGCTGCGAGCCACTTACTGACTCCTCGCTCACCACTTTTAACCCCTACATTTTCTATTGCAGGAATCGTTGCTACCATTGCAGTTGTTGTTGGTTCGCTCCAACGCACTAACCAAGTTGGTTGTACTCCCAAAAAGAGAATTAAACCTGCTAAAACGAAAGCGGGAATTTTTTCAGACCAAACTACTTTGGGATAGTATGCGAGATTGTTGTCGAGTTTTCCAAAGCAAGTGCGATTGAGTAGAATCACAAAGTAAACTGCGGTTAAACCTGTTGCAACAACGCATAAAAGAGTTTGAACCGGAAAAACCGAGAAGCTGCCCTGAAAGACAATAAATTCGGCAATAAATCCCGTCATTCCAGGAATACCTGCGCTAGCCATACCACTTAAGACAAGGAGGGCGCTAATCACTGGTAAACCGCGAATTGGACTCATTAACCCATTCAGCTTATCTAATTCACGAGTACCGACTTTAGTTTCTACGACTCCAACTAGGTGGAATAAGATCGCCAAGATGATACCATGACTGACCATTTGCGAAACTGCACCAACAAGCGCCAAAGCAGTGCTAGCAGCAGATGCTAAAAGTACGTAGCCCATATGACCGATTGAACTAAAGGCTACCATGCGTTTGATATCCTTTTGCGCGATCGCCGCTAATGCCCCATAAATCGCACTCACTGCACCCCAAATGGCGAGTGTTGGTGCAACAGTTGCCCAAGCTTCGGGAAATAAACCCATACCAAAGCGCAAAATACCATAAGTTCCTAACTTTGCTAAAACTCCACCCAACAGAATTGCGATCGGTGCAGAAGCTTCGACATAAGCATCGGGTAGCCACGTATGGAAGGGAACTAAAGGAATTTTGATTCCAAAACCGAGAACAATACCTGCTAGCAGTATAAGTTGTAACGTTATCGATAAAGTTTGCGTTGCTAGCGTATCGTAAGCAAAACTAGAAGCACCAGTTAGCCATACTATACCTAAAAATGCGGCTAGAATTAGCGCGCCAGATACGGCAGTGTAAATCAAAAACTTAATTGCAGCATAGGCACGTTTTTCTCCACCCCAGATTGAAATGAGTAGATAGAAAGGAATTAATTCAAGTTCGTAGAACAAGAAAAACAGTAAAAGGTTTTGAGCAGCAAATGCACCTGCTACCCCACCGCTCACAAGCAAAACAAGTGAGTAGAAAAGTCGCGGACGTTCGGTTTGCTTAGCACTACTGTAGATTGCAATCCAAGTTAGCAAACTATTCAGTACCAGCATCAGAATAGATAAGCCATCAGTTCCGAGTTGATAGCTTAATCCTAAAGTTTCATTCCAAGGAATGTTTTCTAAAAACTGCATTCCTGGATTCAGAAGGTCAAACTTGATTAGAAGAAAAATATTCCATGCAAAAGTAAAACCAGCAATGAGGAGTGCTGCCAGGCGAATGCGTTCTGAGGGAATACTTTTAGGAAAGAGCGCTATAAGTGTTGCGCCTAAAATAGGCAACCAAATCAAAACACTGAGCATAAAATCTATCTACCTAACATTTTTAATGATGTGTTTCTTCTGTTGTCCGAGTATCTTCAAGTGAATAATCTGGCTGTCGATATTGTTACTAGCAGTTAGTTGTTAGTTAATAGTCACTAGCGACTATTAACTCTTCTGTCTTTCTTCAATATAGAAATTAGGAATTGAGGATGACAGAAATGTATGAGTACATCAAATCTAAAAACTGATCTCCCCAAAACTGCCAACTCATTAAAACTCCGAATAACCCTACGCCCAGTAACACGGTGAAAGCATAAAATTGTGTTTGACCAGAAGTACTATACTTCAATCCTTCTCCACCAAAAATTGAAATCAAACCAACCAAATTAACGATACCATCAACAACAAAGCGGTCAACAATATCGGTAACTTTGGAAATGATATCTACACTAAAAACGATACTTAGGCGATACAGATTTGGCGTGTAAAAATCATAAGCAATGAGGTCTTGCAATCCTTTCCATGGAAGACGTACTGGTTTAGCAATTGCATTACCTAGGTAAATAACGCCACTTATACTGCAACCAAAGATACTTGACCAAATTAATAGTAAAGCCACATCTTTGTTGAGCATTTCCCAACTAGGTAATAGGGCTAAACTTTGCAACACCAATGGTAGGTGTAATGTGAAAGCAAGTAATATAACCATCGGCAATGCCATCGGCCAATGAATTTCTGGCGATCGCTCGCTCATTTGCTTCGGCTTACCGCCAAACACTAAACTAAATTCTCGCGTTAAACTGAACGCAGTCAAAGCATTGACAACAATAATTACTCCTACTAACCAAGGTTGCGTTTCCCATAGCGCTGATGCAAGTTTGAGTAATGCCCAAAAACTACCCAACGGCGGAAAACCAATTAATCCCAACGTACCGACGATAAATGCAATACCAGACACCGGACGACGCGACCACAATCCACCGAGTAGTGTTACGTCTTGGGTAATACTATTCCAAACAATCGCACCGGTACTCATCACCAAAAGCGCAGCAGCAACAGCATGAGTCAGTACTAATAACAACGCCGCTTCATCCTGTTGCGTACCAACAGCGATAAACACCAAACCCATGTAAGCACTCACCGAATACGATAAACAGCGTTTGATATCAATTTGAGCGATCGCAATCAAAGAACCACCCACCGCAGTCACTGCACCAATTCCTACCAACACAGACATGACAATTGGAGATAGTGCCAACACGGGTTGCAATTTAATTAATACCCATGCACCACTCACAACAACGACAGAATTCCGCAAAATTGTACTAGGAATGGGACCTTCCATTGCTTCATCTAACCACAGATGCAATGGAAACTGCGCGCATTTACCCATTGGTCCTGCAATTAATGCTAAACCAATGGGTGTTATCACTTTTAGATCGACGTTTGCCGTCGCCGCCCACTCTGCAAGTTCAGTAAAGTTCCAAGTTCCTGCTAGCGGTAATAACGCCAACACTCCCATCAATAGAAATAAGTCACCAACACGCTTTGTTAAGAAAGCATCTCTTGCACCTGTGACTACTAAAGGTTGACTAAACCATAACCCTACTAATAAATAAGTGCCCAACGTGAGGATTTCCAGAATTACATAGCTGAAAAACAGCGAGTTGCACAACGCCAGTGCACACAATCCAGCTTCAAATAAACCGAGTAGGGAATAAAACCTTGCCCAACCCCAGTCCATTTCCATGTAGCCAAAGCCGTAAACTTGTGCGAGCAAATTTATACCAGTAATAACAACGAGTGCAGCAACACTAACCGAAGATACTTCGATGGCGATCGTGAGATCTAAACCCGCAGTATTTAACCAAGGAATAAATATCTGTTGCGGTGGTTGATGCCAAGTTGCTGGTAAGCTCAGTACGCTATGTAAAAATGCCAGAAAAGTCATTATAAAATTGACGTATCCTGCGGGTCTTGGTCCTGTACGCCGTATGATTCCTGGCGACCAAGGTACAGCTAAAAGCCCACCAATTAAGGCATAGCAAGGTACAAGCCAGACACTCTGGATGAGAAACTCCATCAGAATTGCCTCTAAATCTCGACACGACTAAAAAATTTTCATACTAAGGCATGAGACTTACGAAACTGGAATAGTACCAACTCACGCTTTAGTTATTTAGTTATTTGATTTAAATAAAAGTTTAACTTTTTGAGTGTTAAAAATAAATTATTGCTCTAATGGAATCTACGATGGTTTCTATAATTTTTATTTATTAGTAACGCCTATCGCCGAGTTTACTAATAGTAATCATTGATTTTTACTTATGCTAATCACAATCCCTAAGTTATATTCAATGTCACGGATAGACGATTATCTATAGTAAAAGCTGAGTGTGTTGGGAAGCGATCGCTTGAATTGAATCATACCATCAGCACTAAGGAATAAATGAGTGAGTTTAAGCTACTGGGATGACTAGACGCAAGCGAGCATTGCGAATCACTTTCACAGTCCGCGTTTCTCCCGTTAGAGTTTTGCGATTTCTATAACACCTGGGATTAGTGTTAAAACTTGTTACAAACAACAGGCTAACAAAGCGCCGATCTGGTACAACTGCGGCGATCGCTAATGGTTTCCGATGTTTCTGCTGCGAAAAGCGCAGTTAAGAGTACCATCGTTGAACAGTAGCAGCGATAGTACTGTCAACAGTGCTCCTGGTGTGAGGTTTTATGAGATTTGGAAAGATAGTTACTCTTGCAATTCAACGTCATGTAGCGATACTTGCTGCTATGGGAACAATGAGTGTATTGAGTCCTGCACTTGCTGCGACGTTCAGTCAAGAAGAAGTTGAGCAAAATAAATTTATTGCGATCGCTGCACCAGTAGGTAACGGTGGTCGTCAACTACTCATCCTAGAACAACAGTCTGATGAACGAGCCTGCTGGAGTGAGAGTGGTACCGATCCTGTTGTTGTAGAGCCACTGCTATTGCAATTTGATTTCACAGGAATTTGCGGGCGCAGTACAGATAGCAATGGTTACTCGATTCGCATGGCAGAACAAGATCTTGGTTTACACTACAGGTTGAGTATCATTGAGCGCGATGGCGAGTTCGTGCTGGTTGGAGTTTCTAATCGCGATCGCCAAACTCCTCCTATTGAAATTGGCAGAACTCGCGGTATCCACTCAGGCTTTACAAAAATTCATCTACAACCTGGTTGGCAGTTTACGAAAAGAACATTTCGAGGCAAGAGTGTAGGTCATGTCTATCTTAGTAGCAGCCTTGCACCTCCCGCTGACGTTCCACCTTCTTTTGCTTTTCCAGATATTGCTAACAATGTTTATGCCAAAGAAATCCAACAAGCTGTCGCATTAGGTTTTGTAGCTGGATTTGCGCAAGACAATACTTTTCGACCAGAAGTCGCCTTAACGAGAGAGCAACTGGTTTCGTTAGTGTTAGGAGCCTTAGATACAGTCCCAAATGCGAATCTTAACTTACCTACTGCGACCGCAACTTCACCCTATCCTGATGTAGAGGCTACGCGTTGGAGTGCTGCCAAAATTGGCTGGGCAAAAGATAACCAAATTATTAGCGGCTATGCAGATGGAACTTTCCGCCCCACTCAGACAGTTACGCGTGCTGAATTGATGGCGGTATTGCGTCGGGCAGCAGAATTTGCTAAGTCTACTCGCGGGCTTGGGACAACACTCACGCTACAACAGCCAGCAACAGCCTTTTCCGATACAACAGGACACTGGGCATCTGAGACTATTTCCCAAATGTCCTCCTATTGCCGCGTCGCTTCTCCACCTAACGAAGTGGGAACTGCCTTTGCACCAGATTCGGAGACGCACAGAAGTTATGCTGCGGCAGCAACTGTGCGCATGCTCGACTGCGTCAAACAAGAGTCGTAATAGCATTTCTTAACTAGAAGGCAGTCAAGTCCGCGATCGCATTGTTACTGAATATTATGCGATCGCGCCTACTTGTTTGATGTCAACACCGGTCAACAAATGGCTTATCATACCAATTCTTTAAAAAAGAGCCACAAATAATTTCTCCCCTGCTTCCTGAAGCTGCCTTTTTGTAACAACTTTAAAGTAATATGGTAGTCAGGTCATATATAATCGCGCAACTCCTTCCTTAATGACCTCTACAAGTTGCTCTTGTCGCAAGCTCACATGAGCGGACATACAATTTATAGCCGCTTCCACATTGCGTTCTTGTATAGCTGTTAAGATGAGTTGATGTTCGTCGCAAGTGTTGTGACGATAATGCGCTTTTTCCATCGAAATCAGGCGCAGGTAATGAGCGCGAGCATTGATCGCTTGCAGGGAGTGTAATAGTTCGGTGTTTTGTGACAACATCGCGATCTGCTCGTGAAAGCGTTCGTCGCATCGAGCGCACTCCAGCGGTGACAACTCGCTAAAGTTTTGTGCGGCTTTTTTCCAAAACGTCACTAACTTGTCTACTTCCGCATCGGTAGCCCGCTCTGTAGCTAGTTTTGCACTCATCATCTCTAGCCCACACCGCACCTCATACAAATCGAAAATCATTTTGGTGTCAAGTGCTCGACAAGAAAAGCCGCGTCGCGGTACGAAATCTAACAACCCTTCTGCGACTAAACGGTTCAGCACTTCTCGCAGTGGCGTACGACTCACCCCAAACGAGGCTGCAAGTTCTACTTCGTTGAGCGGTTCTCCTGGACGAAATTTATAATTCATCGCCATTTGCTTTAGTTGCTCGTAGATGCGATCGACGCTGCTGTTGCTGGTACGAGTTGTAGATCTTGAACTTTTCATCATCAATTCCTGACAAAGGTAATCGTTAACGGTAGTCAGTGATACGGAAAACTCTTTTATAAGCTTTTAGTCTTTTGTATACAAAGCTGAATACAACAATGTATTTCGAGCTGTATATCTAGAATACTCGAATATTTAGCCATGTAGCTTTAGTCATTGAGCATCATTGCTGGTACTTGCCGGAAATACCCGATTTAAGAACTCTTTTACCAAAAAATCATGTACAACACTAAATCATCTTTCCAAGCTTTAAATCGTCGTAAGTTTCTCAAGTATGGATCGCTAGCATTAGGAACTGGACTTCTCTCAGCTTGCGTTGGAAACTCAACTAACACAACGAATGCAGAAACTACGAGTTCTACAACATCGGGTAAATTAGACAAAGTTAGTCTGGGGACAAGTTGGTTTGCGCAGGCTGAACACGGCGGCTTCTATCAAGCAGTTGCCACAGGACTTTATCAAGAACATGGACTCGATGTATCCATTAGAATGGGTGGTCCTCAAGTCAATGGCAATCAACTACTAATGGCGGGAACCGTTGACTTTAAGATGGGCTACGCGATTGATGCTATCAAGGCAATTGAATCAGGGATTCCTAAAATCACGGTAGCGGCTATGTTCCAAAAAGATCCGCAAGCATTGCTAGCACATCCTAATGCTGGTAACGATAGTTTTGAGGATCTCAAAGGGAAAAAGATTTTACTTTCTACGAGCGCTCATACGACTTTTTGGCCTTTCCTCAAGCAAAAATATGGCTACAGCGACAGTCAAATTGGCGTTTATACCTTTAACGTAGGTCCGTTTGTCGCAGATAAAAACTTAGTTCAACAGGGATACATTACTTCAGAACCACACAAAATTGAGCAAGAAGGCGGTTTTAAGCCAGTAGAACTGTTAATGGCAGACCACGGCTACACGCCCTACAGTTCTACGATTGAAGCAAAACGCGAGTTAGTAGAACGCAATCCTGACTTGGTACAGCGGTTCGTGGATGCTTCGATCAAAGGTTGGTACAGCTATCTCGAAGATCCGGCTCCTGCAAATGTACTCATTAAACAAGACAACCCTGAAATGACCGATGAACAGCTTGCTTATAGTTTGAGCAAGATTAATGAATACGGCATTGTCAAAAGTGGTGATGCTGAAACGTTAGGCATTGGTGCAATGACACAAAAACGCTGGACAGAAATTTATACCAGCATGGTTGAGGCAGGAGTATTTCAGCCAAACTTAAACTACCAAGAAGCCTTTACGCTTGATTTTGTCAATAAAGGCGTGAATGCATACGTATAGAACTCAATGCAACTAATCTGAATTTACCAAAATTTATCTCTGCAATAATCACTATGCACGCGTCGCCGATCATTTCCCTGGAAAACGTTTCTAAAGCCTATAGCAACGGCACGATCGCACTTCAGAATTTGAATTTAGAAATTGCACCCGCAACACTTGTGAGTTTAGTAGGACCTTCGGGGTGCGGTAAAAGTACCGTATTACGCCTGATTGCTGGGTTAGGCAATATGACAACAGGTACAATTACCTGGAATCGTCATCACGCTCAGCACAAGTTAGCCTACGTGTTTCAAGAAGCAGCATTGTTGCCTTGGGCTACTGTACTGGATAACGTGCGATTGCCGCTAAAACTCGCGAAAATGCCGCAGCGGCAAACTCTACTCGCAGCGTCAGAAGCGATCGCTTCTGTTTTATCGTGCCTCGCGGTGGCAAACGTTGCTGTATATGCGGCTGCCGCATGGATTACCCTACTTCTTGGCAGGGTTACGTATTAGCGGTGGCTTAGCACTGATTGGTGCAGTGGTTGCAGAGTTTGTGGCTGGCACAGGAGGCACTAGTTCGGGATTAGCCTATCAGATTTTGATGTCTGGATATAACTTGCAAATTCCACGCATGTTTGCGGCATTGCTGTTAATCACCTTGTCAGGAATTGCCATATTTACCTTGCTAACTTGGCTCTCAAATGCTTTTTTGAAAAACTGGCACGAGAGTGCAGTAATACACGAAAACTAAGACTTTTTCCCTCTGCCTTCTTTTATATTCAACTTGGAGAACAACTCATGCTCGTGACTCAACAACCTGTTCTACGGCGTTTTTGGTATCCAGTCGTACCGATCGCTCAACTTTCTACTGAACATCCCTATCCCTTTCAACTACTTGGTCAAAAGATTGTGCTGTGGTTGAATTCATCAAAACAGCCTGTTGCTGTTGCAGACAAATGCTGTCATCGTTCGGCACAGTTATCAAAGGGCGCGATCGCCAACGGTTGCATCCGCTGTCCTTATCACGGTTGGGCTTTTAACGGAGAAGGTAAGTGTGTTAACGTGCCACAATTCAAGCCAGAGCAACCAATTCCTGCAAGTTATCGAGTAGCAGCTTTTCAATGTGTAGAACGCTATGACTACGCTTGGGTATGCTTGGGCGATCCTTTACACCCGATTCCTGATATTCCTGAAGCGGATGATTCCAGCTTTCGCATGATTCACGAGTTCTATGAAACTTGGCAAGTGAGTGGACTGCGGGTGATTGAAAACTCTTTCGACAGTGCGCACGGACACTTTGTTCATGCAAGTTCCTGGGGCGATCAAGGCAATCCAGTTCCACCGCCAATCGATGAAATTACCGAAACTGAGACGGGTTTTGTGATGAAGCATTGGCTAGAAGTGTTAAACCCCGAACTGCAAAAGAAAAATTTAGGCATTGCTACTGAAAAAACAATCCGCACAAATGAACGACGCTGGTTTATGCCGTTTGCGCGTACTCTGAAAATTCAGTACCCCAATGGGCTAAATCACTTAATTTTTACCGCCTACACCCCAATTGACGATCGCACTTCACAACTGGTGCAATTTTGCTTGCGAAATGATACCGAAGCGGAGGCGAAAGCAGCAGATATTATTGCTTTTGACCGTCAGGTAACACAAGAAGACCGCGACATTCTAGAAACCACCGAATACGACGCACCGCTTTCTTTAGCAGAAGAACAGCACATGGCATCGGATAGACCAGGGATAATCATTCGCCACCGCTTAGCGGCACTATTACGGCAACATGGCGAGGTCGAACAACGCCGCTTGCAGCAGCAACCCACCTTGCAAGCTCAAGGAGTAAGCTAATGTTAGTCACGCAACAACCTGTTCTCAAACGCTTTTGGTATCCTGTCATGCCAATGGCTCAACTATCCAGCCAGCCGCAATCGTTTGTGTTATTAGGACAAGCGATCGCGCTTTGGCTTGATGAAAAAGGGCAACCTGCTGCTGTAGCAGATCGATGCTGCCATCGTTCCGCACAACTCTCCAAAGGAGATATTATCGATGGTTGCGTGCGCTGTCCCTATCACGGTTGGTTCTTTGACCGCCAAGGAACTTGTGTGGCGGTTCCGCAACTGAAACCTGAGCAAAGCATTCCCGCTAGCTATCGAGTGCCGTCGTACAAGTGCGCTGAACGTTATGGCTATGTATGGGTGTGCCTGCATGACGATCCACTGCTGCCTATTCCTTATATTCCCGAAGCAGAAGATCCTGCGATGCGGCTCATTCCGCAATTTTATGAACCTTGGCAGTGCAGCGGATTGCGTTTAATGGAGAACTCCTTCGACAATGCTCACTTTAGCTTTGTTCATGCAGAATCCTTCGGCAATCAACAACAGCCCGAACCCGCTTCCTCGGAAATAAGTTCTCTCGAATATGGTTTGCAAGTTCAAGCAACGATTCCTGTCGTTAATCCACCCACACAACGCAAAAACCTCAATATTGAGGATGAAGTTACCGTGCGTTATGTAGTTTCAACTTGGTATATGCCTTTTAGCCGCACGTTGAAAATTACTTATCCCAACGGATTGATGCATCTCATCTTTACTGCTGCAACTCCGGTAAGCGATCGCATTTCGCAAGTTGTGCAATTTTGTATTCGTAATGATACCGAAGCGGATGCCAAAGCTGCTGATATTGTTGCGTTCGACCGACAGGTGACGCAAGAAGATAAACTCGTGCTAGAAACGACAGATTATGATACGCCCCTAGATATCAATGCCGAACAGCATATGCCTTCAGATCAGCCAGGTATTATCATGCGACGCAAGCTAGCCGCTTTACTCAAAGCACACGGTGAAGTAGAACAACGCTTAGAAATGCTGGTGTCATCTCGTTCGATTTGAGCGAATATCCAGATTCGTAGATCGAGGCTGGTAACTGGTCATTGGTAATAGTATCTCATCCCCAATTACCGATTACCAATTACCTCTCACCAGACATATCGCAATTACCAATAATTAAATCATGTCTGTCTTAATTCATAACGTTTTGATTCCTGATGGAGGTTCGACAACTTCGGCTTCTGTGCATTTGAAGGGCGATCGCATTCACCAAGTCTATTTTGCCAGCGCTTCAATTCCTGTGTCTGATGATACTTGGATTGATGGACGCGATAAGTTGTTGCTACCAGGCTTTGTCAATGCTCATACGCATTCATCGCAAGTATGGCAACGCGGGTTGATTCCGCAACTACCTTTAGAATTATGGCTAGCAGATGTCTTTGATTCGACTCCTACTAACCTAGAGCAGTTTTATCTAGGGGCAGTCAGTACAGCAGTAGATACACTGTTATCTGGAGGTACTTGTCTAATCGACCACGCCTATGTCGTGCCAGGACAAGAATTAGAAACCGTCGCAGCGCTCGTTAAAGGTTATAAACAAGTTGGTATTCGTGCTTTTATTGCACCATTAATTCAAGACCTACCGTTTGTGGCTGGGTTGCCAAAAGGTTGCACGCTGCCTCATCATCCCTATCCTCGCTCCACAACTGACATTTTGTCACTGATGGAAGCGATTATCAAACAGTTTCACGACCCCGATTCAGGTATTTATATTGCCTTGGGTCCAACTGGCTTTCATCGTTGTAGTGACGAACTGCTAGTAGGTTGCGCTGACTTGGGCAATCGATTTAACTTGTGTTTTCACACTCACTTGCTAGAGACACGGGCACAACAGCAGCTAGCACAGGAACGCTACGGCGAAACGGCTGTGCAACATTTACAACGTCTGGGTGTTTTAGGCGATCGCACAACTTTAGCACACAGCGTCTGGCTCACCGCAGATGATATCGCTATCCTTGCACAAACAGGGGCAACAGTGGTACACAATCCCGTCAGTAACTTGCGTTTGGGTAGTGGAATTGCACCTATTTTAAAATGCTTGCAAGCAGGAGTTAATGTTGCATTTGGTTGTGATGGAGCCGCAAGTAATGACGCGCAAAGTCTCTTAGAAGTCGTGAAGTTGAGTACTATTTTGCATACTATCACTGACCCAGATTATCAGCACTGGCTATCTCCGCATACCGTATTGCAAATGGCGGCTCAAAATGGTGCTCGTGGTGTGGGATTAGAGCAACTTGGAATGATTTCTTCTGGTAATATTGCTGATGTAGTATTGTATAATTTGGCGCATCCTTCATTGTTACCTTGTAACGATCCATTGCAATTGCTAGTGTTAGGTAGACCAACAGATGTTGTCGAGCGAGTGTGGGTTAATGGCAAGCTGATTGTCGAGGAAGGTAGTGTGAAGACGGTAGATGTAGCAGCACTACACCAAGAATTACGCGATCGCACTCGCTATGCTCAGTCGCATCAATCTCTTTTGCTGAACCAAATTGAGACACATTACCGACAAATGCTTCTTTAGCTCTCAAAATCAAACAGTAATACTGTACATTTGAATTTTATTAACATTGACTTACTAACCGCGCTTATGCAGCAAACGCAAGCG
Source organism: Chroococcidiopsis sp. TS-821 (assembly GCF_002939305.1). Taxonomy (NCBI): domain Bacteria; kingdom Bacillati; phylum Cyanobacteriota; class Cyanophyceae; order Chroococcidiopsidales; family Chroococcidiopsidaceae; genus Chroococcidiopsis; species Chroococcidiopsis sp. TS-821. The sequence goes on from NZ_MVDI01000003.1 coordinate 556,630, forward strand.
ATCGGTAAATGACCGTTCACTTAAAACCGCACCTGGCTTAACCGAAAGATGAGAAACAACACGAGTAGATGCAATGGATAAAAGCTGTAAAACCAACGTGCGGAAGCTCCTTTTTGTTGATTTGCAAAATGGATAAATACTGGAGTGACAATCGCCGGAAGTTGAAAAACATTTGACACTGCGATCGCATCAAATAAATGCAACCCCATCCACGCTAACCACCAATGAATTGTTGGTGTAAATATTGACAGCAAGCACATCGCCGCCACACCATAAGCACCATACTCGACGCGGAGTAATTCTGCTGCGATAATTCCCAAAACCCAAATTAAATATTTATACTCTCGCCACTTGCGACTCAAGCGCAAGGTAATCAACCCCAGCGACAATGTAAACAGAATATTCGGACGTGTCCCTGAAAGCGTGAGGACATATAAAGGCTGACTCAACAAACCCAAAAGCACAAGTCTTTGTAAGTATCGCGGAAAACTGCGAGTATATCTTTCGCCTTGGGCTAATAGCCACGCAAACAGCGGAAAACTCAGACGCCCAATCACGCGAAACATGAAAACTTGGGGAAAAAAGACAATACCCACATGGTCGATTACCATGAAAATCGCAGCTAGCAATTTGATTTGATAGTTGTTAAGCTGCAATTTCAACGTTCTAGTACCACCATGATGATAAACACACTATACGTAACCGCAGCCTCTCACGAAAGTTACTAGCACTTAACGGCACTTCCTAACTTCATTCTAAACAACTTCAATAAACCGTAGATATGACGCTGTGCTTTAAAGCAAATGGCAAACCTGACTTGAACGCAATTCCTGATTGGCTAGCGGTAGAATTTTCGTTTGCAGCCAAAGAATCTTACTTTTATAGTGTGTGTGTTGTACCAGAAATTGCTAATGTTGCCTTAATTTTAGGAACGCTAGAACACGATGGTACACCCGCAGGCTGGATTGCACATTTGCAAAATTTAGGCTTTGAAGAGGTTATGCAAGTATCTTGTAGCGAATTTTTTAGTCCGAGGGCGGATCGCGATCGCTAGTCCTATTCAATTCGGTTGATTAATGGTGATAAAAAGAGTGAAGGGTGACTAGTGGCTAATCTGGTTATTCAACCGGAGACGATAATTACATTATGCATTTTTGCGTAGAGAAACTTCTGCAATGGTACGACAATCACCAGCGATACTTACCCTGGCGTCAGGAAATTAATATTTATCACACCTGGGTGAGTGAAGTGATGAGTCAACAAACTGTGTTGGCTGCGGTTGTTCCTAAATTTTCCAAATTTATCGAACAGCTACCTACAGTGTACGACCTTGCCAAGTGTGATGAAGAAACATTACGTCAACTCTGGTCAGGATTAGGCTACTACGCACGGGCGCGGAACTTGCAAAAAGGCGCAAAAATGATTATCGAACAGCTTGACGGTTGTTTTCCGCAATCGTACGATGAATGGTTGAAAATTCCTGGATGTGGTGCTTATACCGCAGCAGCGATCGCTAGTATCTGTTATCAAGAAAAAGTTGCGTGTGTTGATGGTAACGTCATCCGCGTTGTCAGTCGTTTACTCGCTTTATCCGACGTTTGGAGTCAATCAGGACAATCTGCAATTCAAGCATATGTTAATGACATCATTCCTGCCGAACGTCCTGGCGATTTCAATCAAGCAATGATGGAATTAGGCGCGACAATTTGTCGGAAATCAAACCCGTTATGCGATCGCTGTCCTTTTCAACAATCTTGTCTCGCATTTACGCATAATTGCGTTACCCAGTATCCGCTCAAAAAACCGCGACGCACTTCAATTAATATTGAGTTGTTTGCATTAATTATTTGGTATAAAAAAAATGATACATTTGCCTTTGTCAAGCGAACAAAAGGATTTTTAAAAAATACTATCGGTTTCCCTTTAGTAAGTACAGATGAAGTAGCAGAACTAGAAAGCACTCTACACTCATTGCCAGTGCAAATCTTTCAATCTACCAACAGATTTTCTCATACCATCACTCATCATCGTATTTCTGGCAGAATTGCGATCGTGCAAGTGACACAACAGACTACTGATGTTGCATTGATTCTACAGAAACTTGGATTTTTAGCACCTATTGATTGGGTAAAGAGAAGCGATATCATCGCAAAACTCGCGACTACATTAGATAAAAAAGCTTTTCAACTGTTTTCAATGCAGAATCAGTAGCGATCGCACCCTTTGCGTTCTTTGTGTCCTTCGTGGTTCGGTTCCGTATTTGTACTTATAGATAATAATAAAACTATACAAGCTTTGTTCTTTTGATTGTATGCTGAAGAAAGTCGATGGAAATTGGCATTTTGCAAGTGAGAATAATTTAGAAGATTTCGCTTGGAGTAAGTTAAATAACCTGTTTGGGCTGTCCCCGTTAAAACGACAATACAGAGTGTATGGTGATGTTTGCGATATCTTGGCACGAGATGAAAATTCTAGATTAGTAATTATAGAACTTAAAAATGCTGAAGACAGGTACATCGTTCAACAACTCACGCGCTATTACCACAGCGTGTTAGAGGAAAAACCTCTTCAGCCGCATATCAATTATCAACTTCCTATTCGACTTCTTGCGATCGCTCCTAGTTTTCATCGCCACAACTGGATAAACCGCAAATACTATAAATTAAAACTTGATATCTCTTTTACACTCAATCCGCAACAGCATCATATTTACATACAGCTAACAGATTTAGATACAAAGAAAGCTACAACAGAATAAGTTACGAATATATCAGCTATTAAAAAAGTCAAAATCTCGCAATCAAACAATACAATATTTACCGAAACAGGCGGAATCACTTATTCTAAATCAGTTGTGCTTGTTAAGAACGCTTAACTGCTATCGGAGTTGTTAGTCGATTGGGTGGTAGATACCTATGTTGGCACATCTACCGAAAGGAGTAACTATAAATACAAGATAAGTACAGTTTGGCGATCGCTCAATGCGAGCCTAAGTTCTTGAGGAATCCATCTCCATCCAAGCACCATACAACCGCAACAACCCAACGTTCTCTCTGTGCCCGACAATACATGTTTGATGTTCTAACTGTAAATTCTAGGGACGTAGAAATTTCAAACTTCATGGAATACCACAAATACTGGGTTAACAGCATCTTAATGCTGCACAAATTCCCCTAGCAACAATCACTCAAAAAGTATGCATGAATTGCACAAAATGTCAATGACGATTCCTCAGTAGCTAATCAACACTGAACTTAAACGCCATTCAGTTAATTGCGGTCTACAATAGTAGCCTAATAAGAATATAGCTGCTTAGTTTGATTATGACTACTGCTACTGCGGTAAAAACCGAGTATGAAGCGATTATTGGTTTAGAAACCCATTGTCAGCTGAGTACAAAAACTAAAATATTTTCGAGTAGCTCGACTGAGTTTGGTGCAGACCCCAATACTAACATTGACCCGATTTGTATGGGTTTGCCTGGGGTGTTACCTGTTTTGAACGAAAAAGTTCTAGAATACGCCGTTAAAGCAGGTTTAGCGCTCAATTGCGAGATTGCCAAATACAGCAAATTTGACCGGAAACAATATTTTTATCCCGATTTACCAAAGAACTACCAAATTTCACAATACGACTTGCCGATCGCACAACACGGTTGGTTAGAAATTGAACTTGTTGATAGTGATGGTAATCCTATACGCAAACGCATTGGCATCACGCGCTTGCACATGGAAGAAGATGCGGGAAAGTTAGTTCATGCAGGAAGCGATCGCCTTTCTGGTTCAACTTATTCACTCGTAGATTACAACCGCGCGGGCGTACCATTAGTGGAAATTGTCTCAGAACCTGATATGCGATCGGGACAAGAAGCCGCTGAATACGCGCAAGAACTCCGCCGCATTCTCCGTTACCTGGGTGTGAGTGACGGGAATATGCAAGAAGGTTCACTGCGGTGCGATGTCAACATCTCAGTGCGTCCGGTGGGACAAAAAGAGTTTGGCACGAAAGTTGAAATTAAGAATATGAACTCGTTCAACGCGATTCAACGCGCGATTGAATACGAAATTGAGCGTCAAATTGCTGCAATAGAAGCGGGAGAAAGAATCATTCAAGAAACGCGCTTGTGGGAAGAAGGCGCGCAACGCACAATTAGTATGCGTACCAAAGAAGGTTCTAGCGATTACCGCTACTTCCCCGAACCGGATTTAGCACCAATTGAAGTCACAAACGAACAACTCGAAAAGTGGCGCAGCGAACTTCCCGAACTTCCCGCGCAAAAACGTCGTCGTTATGAATCCGAATTAGGGCTTTCAGCATACGATGCACGCGTACTCACGGACGATCGCGCCGTAGCTGAATATTTTGAAGCCGCGATCGCATCCGGTGCATCGGCGAAACAAGCTGCAAACTGGATTATGGGTGATATTGCAGCCTACCTGAATAAAAATAAACTAGGTATTAACGACATTGCACTTACACCCGCAGCTCTTGCCGAACTCGTCACGTTGATTGAAGACAACACAATCAGCGGTAAAATCGCTAAAGACATCTTACCAGAGTTATTAACAAAAGGTGGTTCGCCAAAAGCGATCGTCGAACGTGATAACCTAGGTCAAATCTCAGATGCGGGTGCTTTAGAACAAGCGATCGATCGAGTGATCGCTGCCAACCCCAAAGAACTCGAACAGTATCGTAACGGTAAAACCAAACTTCTTGGCTTTTTTGTCGGAAAAGTTCTCAAAGAAACAGGCGGACGTGCCGATCCAAAGTTGACGAATCAATTATTGGCGAAAAAGCTTAATAATTAGGGTATCGATAATTGGTCAGTAGTAATTGGTTGCACAAAACCGATTATCCATCACCTGTTACCAATACTTAACAAAAAATCTAGAATCACGAGTAAATCAATGCTATCTAACCTGGTATACTTTGCAGAGTAGATGCACCCTGATGATCGGGAGAGTCACACAAAAGACTCTCCTTTTTTATTCAGATTGGCGTAAAATGACGAAATATTAGAGGTAGTTCCACAGCGATAAGCGGGATTAAAGGCAGAGAGTATGTCACAATGGCAGGAAATTCAGGGTGGCGTGACTGCTCCCAGAGGGTATAAAGCAGCAGGAATAGCAGCAGGATTAAAACCTTCAGGACTTCCAGATTTAGCATTGATTGTGTCCGATGTCGAAGCGATCGCCGCAGGTGTTTTTACTACATCCCAAGTCCGCGCCGCGTGTGTAGACTACTGTCGTCAACGGTTGCAAGCAAAACCCAGCGCTAGAGCAATATTATGTAATGCCGGACAAGCTAACGCCTCGACAGGTTCGCAAGGATGGCTCGATACTTTAGAAAGTGCGATGCTACTAGGGCAAGCGCTGAATATTCCTTCTGATTCAGTACTGATTGCTTCCACAGGCGTCATCGGGCGCAGAATTCATATGGATGCGCTCAAAGCCGGAATTCCTAAACTTGTCGCCGCTGCTTCTGAAACAGGTTCTGATGATGCTGCGCAAGCAATCGTCACGACAGATTTAGTCACAAAATCCGTTGCTTTAGAAACAACAATAGGCGATCGCCCTGTGCGCATTGGTGGAATTGCCAAAGGTTCAGGGATGATTCATCCCAATATGGCAACGATGCTCGCTTTTGTTACCTGTGATGCTGTCGTGTCTCCCTCATTATGGCAGCAAATGCTCAGCCGCGCCGCCGATAAAAGCTTTAACCAAATCACGGTGGATGGCGATACCAGCACCAATGATACGCTGATTGCACTCGCCAACGGTCAATCGCGTACTCCCGCAATTACAGACATGGGATCTGAAGCTGAGAAGCTAGAAGCAATGCTAACCGAAGTATGTCAGCATCTTGCAAAAGCTGTTGCGCGTGATGGTGAAGGTGCAACATGTTTAATTGAAGTGCAAGTTAGTGGCGCGACAGATGAAGAGTCTGCAAGAAAAGTTGCCAGAACAATTGCAGGTTCATCTTTAGTCAAGTCTGCAATCTTTGGGCGCGATCCCAATTGGGGAAGAATTGCAGCCGCCGCAGGGCGTGCAGGAGTTCCCTTCGAGCAAGAAAACTTGCAAATCAAACTAGGTGATTTTGAGTTGATGCAAAATGGCGAACCATTACCGTTTGATCGTGCTGGTGCAAGTGCATATTTGAAACAAACAGCGGAGGCGTCTTCCGTACCGAAAGAAGCTGTTGCAACAATGAGTCATGATTTTTCTGTCACTGAAGCTGGAATATCACTACCATTTGACCGCGCAAATGCGCCACAACAAAGAATTGATAACCCTGTGATTATTGCCGTAAGTATTGGTAATGGTTCGGGTTTTGGTAAAGCTTGGGGCTGCGACTTAAGTTACGACTACGTCAAGATTAATGCCGAGTATACAACTTGATAAGCAACAAATCAAGTATAACGAAGCGTGAATAATCGACTGCAATTAGCGCATTCCCAATTACCAATTTGCGTTTTCAATATTATGCAGCAGATTTTTATTATTGGAACAAGTGGTTCAAAATATATGACTTTAGCACGTCAAGTTATGAATTATAGATTTAACTCAAAACTTTGAATTCTTTCCACGAGCTTTCCGATCTTTTCCCCCTGGAAGCAGAACTAAATCTTCACTTATAGTTGCAGGTATTTTTTTTACGGTATAAAACTATATTAATAGTAAAAATTTCTGAGCTACTAAAATCACTTGCTCTCTATCAACCATTTCACTAACCTGGAATTTACTGTAGCCTCCACCCAATACTTCTACACTTGCATCGCGAACTGCAGACTCAAATTCATCTTCTAGGATCGAGTCCCACTCATCCAAATTTAGATAATAATGCTTGGATGTTACGTAGAATAGCTTGCCTATTCATCCCTTCTAATTCATCCACAATAGCCAAAGCATCTGTGTAGCGCCCTTCTATAATACTTTTTCTTAAATCTACAAGTTCCTAAACTATATTGACTGCTCTTGAGGTTTGGTAGTATTGGCACGAATAGTGCTTGGAAGCTGTATTTATACTATCTTGGTAGCAATTGAAGGAATACTGAGATGCTATAAGCGATCGCCTACTCGTATTAACCTGAAGGAGAATGGCTTAATCCATTCCCCTATGATTTATTTCATCCTAATCACGCAGTTTTTTGCCTTCACTTTTGTGGAAGGATAGTGTTGCGTCTTGATTGAGTCCTTGCGCTTGTTGTTCTGCTGGTGAAGAATCTTTAGGAGGAATTCCTAAGCCCATGCGTACATTACGCCAGCCTAACTTAATATCTTCCCACAAGTGACTGGGTGGTTTGTAACCGTAGGCGCGATACTTGTTGGGTGGAACTTTCCCTTTTCGGCGGACAAAGTCTGCAAAAGCATCCGTCCAAGCATCAAATTTCTCGTAAAAATTCGGTTCTTTCTCAATATCTTCAGCTTGGTTATCGCTGTATTTTTTACCGTGACCGATTTCTACATAGCGCCAGAGGCGATCTGGAACTTCAATTCCACTGTAACGAGATTGCCAAACAAGTGGTGCATAAGCATTGCGTTCATTCTCAAAAGGTTCTTCTTCTGGATCGAAGTAGTGTTTATGTTTGAGGTGTTTGGGACGACCTGTAGAATCGAGTTCATCAGCGCCATTATCTCCGTAACAGAAAAAGCCTGCTGTTCGCCCTTCTAAGTGATTCATACTCAACTCTTCCCACTCTGGAGAGTGTTCGAGTTGCATTGCTTTTTCAGGGTCTTTATGATCGATTAAGTCTTCACGAGGATTACCGCCACTCATACACACCAAACGATCGAACATCAGCTTTAAATTACTACTTGGTGCATACCAGTTAATTGGACCAATAATCGCCCACGCATCTGCAAGATCGAGACGGGAATATAAATCGAGATTCCACATCAAGTCGGGTTCAGCTTTACTATTAGGCTCATAACAATTGCAAGGCCATACACACAGCGCCATTGAAGTTGACGCACAAGCGTTACAGCTTTGAATATGTTCGCGGGCGTAAACGTTACCAAGATCCTCGTAGTCAATTTCCCAATCTTGCGGAAGGCGTTCTGCCATGCGTAGCATCAATGTGCGTGACTTAGAATCAACTCCAGGACAATTATACTGACGGCGATTTGACCCAGAAATGATTAATACTCGAAACGGGCGTTCTTCTACTGGAAGTTTCCCATTTTCATCGTTCGGTTTCATCGTTATATCGATATCAAGTGCTCAGTACCCATTTAACCGAATTGCCGAAGTGTAGAAGAACATCTATAGGAGTAATTATTGGCTACTTGCTTTTTTCGTCTCACTCGTTAATCCTCGTCCCTTTCAAGTGCATTCGCGCTGGGGTAAGCTGAGGAATAATGTCATCAGGTCGACCTGCTACTGAATGGGCAAATCGTTGTGCTAAGGGGGGTATGAGGACTAAGGGATTGCTAAAGCCTGAGAAAATATGGATACCCTCAAAATTAGGAATAGCCCCAATCAAAGGTAGGCGATCGCGACTAAAAGCAACTAAGCAATGATGCCATGTTCCTGGTAAGTTTTTAAGTTTTGGTAATATCTTGCCAATACTATTTCTAAGTGCTGTTTCGCTACTAACCGCGTCGATAGGTGCGAAAGGTTCTGTGAGTACCCGACTCATTTGACCCAAATACAATCGGCGATCGCGAAATTGAATTGCTCCTGGATCTAAAATTGGTGGCAATGGCTCGTTTCCAGAATTCCATACACTATCATCTTTTGTAGACTCTGCTTCTAATTGAAATCTTTTCAATACCGCTGGCATAACGAGGGTGCGCAACTCGACATCGACAGGTGGAGTGGCGATGATTTCTGCATGGGTAAAATAGATGCGCACTGCAATTCCAGCTGATTTAAGCAATGCGCGACTCAAGCCACCCGCGCAGACAACTGTATTTGCTGCATGGTAAGTGTTAGTTTTTGTTTTCACGCCAATAATGCGTTGACCTTCTCGCAGTAACTCCCACACCTGCGCCACGTACATTGTACCACCCGCACGTAAGAATGCTTGGATGTACGCTTCGGCAAGTTTTTCTGCATGGATGTGTCCGTGTTTTACCGTTAACGCCCCCGCGATCGCATCTTTATTCAATAATGGTTCTAATTCGCATGCTTCATCAACACTTAGTAATTTGGGTGGAATCGCAAATTGTGCATAAGATGCTGCTACAGTTTCTGGGTTGTCGTCGCGATCAATCGTCAAGAGTAGATCTAATTCCCGAAACTCGGTATCGGCGTTTAGCTCTTGCGATAGCAAGCGGTGACGGGTAATTCCTTCTTCACATAGTTGCTTCGTTAAATTGGTTGTCCCTGACCAATACGCTAAACCACCATAACTGTAACAAGTAGCATTGTGTGGCGTTGCTTCTTTTTCAAGGAGTAATACAGCAAAGCCTTGTTTAACTAACTCATAGCTTAATGCTGCACCTGTAATTCCACCGCCAATTACAATCCAGTCATAAGTTTTCATCAGGAGTGTTCTCTGTTAACTAACCTGAGTGGAATGGATTAAAATCTGTGTTGATATCGTAGTAATCTTCCTTCTCCTGTTGCTTCAACCAGCCTGTAGTCCAGTACGTGACAGGAGTAAATAAAATTTCCACTCCACATTTGAATAAGTAGTTTGACACAATAAGTGTCCACAATAAATTATTCGGGACAACGCCGCTAAACGCAACCAGAATAAATATTGCTGTATCTAAAATTTGACCAACTAAAGTGGAACCAATTGTCCGCATCCACAACCATCGTCCGTGAGTAACAACCTTTAATTTTGCTAACACAAACGAGTTAGCAAATTCACCAATAAAATATGCAACTAAACTTGCTGCCACAATTCTGGGTGTAAGTCCAAGAATTTGGTTGTAGGCTGTTTGATATTGCCAATCTGGTGCAGGCGGGAGAATTCCTACAACAATAAATGTCACAGACATTAACAAAGCTGAGAAAAATCCTAGCCAAATTACTTTACGCGATCGCGCATAGCCATAAACCTCTGTCAGAACGTCTCCAAAAATATAGCTTAGGGGAAACAATAACGTCCCGCCATCAAAGGTAAACGGTCCTAGAGTGACAATTTTTGTCGAAGTGACATTTGAGATGAGTAGTACCGTAACAAACAACGCGGCGATCATGTCTAGATGTTTATACGCTTTGGACACCGAATAATATCCTACTTAGTACTGACTCAACATATAAGGAGCAATTTTATTTATTTGCCAAATCCTTGAATAGACGCAGACATTGCTGTAACAACGGAGAGGGGGAGATTCGAACTCCCGGAAGCTTTCACTTCATCCGATTTCAAGTCGGACGCAATCGACCACTCTGCCACCTCTCCAATTTGACTTCTAGCAGTTAGCTATTAGCCATAATACATTCTATCAGTTATGCTGACTGCATTAAAGAGCTACTATTTTGATAAAGAATTTGTTCAGACGCTATTTTGTAGTTTTGATGTAGCCACACTAGGGAAACTTGAGTTACAGTGCTGTTGTGCAAATATACAAGCGAAAAATTCCGCTGGCGATCGCTTCCCCTTTGTACGATGCGAGGAACACTTGCTGCATTCAGATAGACTGTTCCTTGTGCAACACTAATTGCCTTGCGTAGTTGCTGTTGCGTGTGGCGCAGTTTGTGATGCATATGACCAAAAGTCACCAAAGGAATATTTTTTCCGGCTGCGCGAGTTTGCGCGATCGCTTCTGCAAAGTCAGGATCGCCAAAATCACCTCCTAGCGGTTGCCAATCCTTACCACAAGGATCTTCAGCGCGATCGCCGAGTCCCAATGGACCATTATGTCCAAGAAAGATAATATTATCGTATTGCGCACTTTCGGCTGCGGCTACCATTAAAGCGGTAGATTCAGCAAAACTAGTGACACCAAACCTTTCTTGGTAAAAATTTGCATTTTTCCACGTTGCACCTCCCCAGCTAAAGGGACGGCTACCGACAACGCTGAGATTAAACTCTGGAAAGTCGCGTTTTTGGTAACCAACATGGCTTTCCCCTAGTAAATCAATTTGTTGCTGTACCCAGTCTTCTTGTTCGCGGTTGTAAGGACACTTCTTGCGTCCCCAATCGGTGGCAGTATACCAAGCATCGTGATTGCCAAAAACAGCGGCTTTGGGAATTTCTAAGGCAGCGATCGCCCGTACAACTTCTACTGATTCGTTACCAAAATCGCCCACAAATAGTACTAAATCTACACCCAAGTGTTGTAGTGCAATGCCATCTTCAGCTTCCCACTGATCGTGAATATCTCCAACTACAGCAATTTTTATCAGGCGATCGTATGTTATCTGACTGGTCATGCTATTTTCCTTTCCTGTCCTTTTCCAGGATAGAAAAGCTTTCTAGTGTTTGGCAGAAATAGAGCTTTGGAATTTGCGCTCCCAATCGAAATTTGTAGCAAAGTCCATTTTGGTAAAAACTACTATAATTAAGAAGATTACGACTTAATTAATCTCGATAATTCTTAACTGTGTTTACAACTGCACCAGCCGCAACGAAACCACCAATCGATTTATTTGCAGCAATTGAAGAATTAAAGAAACAGATGAATGCTGTTATTCTGGCACATTATTACCAAGAGCCAGACATTCAGGATATTGCTGACTATATTGGTGACTCATTAGGACTTTCTCGTCAAGCAGCCAGCACAGACGCTGATATCATTGTTTTCGCCGGCGTGCATTTTATGGCAGAAACAGCTAAGATTCTCAACCCCGATAAGCTTGTACTTCTACCTGATTTAGCCGCGGGATGTTCTTTAGCTGATAGTTGTCCGCCCAAAGCCTTTGCCGCTTTCAAAGCAGCGCATCCAGAGCATTTAGTAATTTCTTACATCAACTGCACTGCCGAAATTAAGGCAATGAGCGACATTATTTGTACTAGTTCTAATGCAGTTGAAATTGTACGTCAAATTCCAGAAAATCAACCAATCATCTTTGCTCCAGATCGTAACCTCGGACAATATGTAATCCAGCAGACTGGGAGAGACTTGCTACTTTGGCAAGGCAGTTGTATTGTGCATGAAACATTTTCAGAACGCAAAATAATACAACTAAAAGCCGAGCATCCAGAGGCTGAAGTCATTGCGCATCCCGAATGTGAAAGTGCTGTCCTCCGTCATGCTCATTATATTGGTTCTACAACTGCTCTCCTTAAATACTGTCAGCAAAGTCATGCACAAGCTTTCATCGTAGCTACAGAACCAGGTATTATTCACCAAATGCAAAAGCAACAGCCTAGCAAAATCTTTATTCCTGCGCCTCCCATCAGTAGCTGTGCTTGTAACGAGTGTCCTTATATGCGTTTAAACACTTTGGAAAAACTGTATTGGGCAATGAGAAATCGTAGCCCACAAATCAACCTTGCAGAATCAACACGCTTAGCAGCTTTGAAACCTATTCAAAAAATGCTGGAAATGAGTAGTAAATAAAGCTTTACATGTACAAAGCCTCCCCTAGTAAGAGAGGAGGCTTAAGTTAATATTTAACCTGGCACGGAGCTATTGTCCCGCGGGGCGACCCCCGGAGTATCGTCGCCGCTGCAGCGTTTCACCTCTGAGTTCGGGATGGAGTCAGCGTGGTTCCACTGCGCTAACCGCACCAGGAAGCTTGTC